>NZ_JCALCO010000027.1:0-65848 GCF_059812385.1 Mycobacterium sp. NGS58
ACGACTGGGAGTTCATCTCCGAATACTCGCCCTACCAGAACATTTCGGCCACGCGCAAATACCCGCCGGTGCTGATGACGACTTCGACGCGTGACGACCGTGTGCATCCGGGTCACGCCCGCAAGATGACCGCGGCGCTCGAGGCCGCCGGTCAGCCGGTCTTCTACTACGAGAACATCGAGGGCGGCCACGCCGGAGCGGCGGACAACGAACAGGTCGCGTTCAAGTCGGCGCTGACCTACTCGTTCCTGTGGCAGATGCTCACGGCCGGCGCGGGATGAACCGGCGCGGGATTGTGGCGCTGCTGGCGGCGGTTGTCCTTGCATGCGGTTATCAAGGCGTCCAATCCCACGGGGACACAACCACTACCGGCCTGCTGCCGGCGGGCGTGCCCACCGAGGGGTCCCGGCCACCGGCCGCGACATTGCCGCCCGCGGCTGAGCCGCAAAACGCGCCGCCGCCGACCGGGACACCGCCGGGCCGGGTGGTGCCGGTCGCCGGTCATCCGGAAGGCGTCGTCGTCGACGCCCTGACCCGCCTCGTCGCGGTCGCCACGCACGATCCCGATCAGCTTGTCCTGCTCAACGCCGACTCGTTGGTCGTATCGGATCGGATTCCGCTGCCGGGTTCGGCGCGCCATGTCGAGTTGGCCGGCCCGGGCGGACCGGTCCTGGTGCCGGTCGAAAGCGCAAATGCGTTGGTGCAGGTGCAGTTACCGAGCGGCGCTGTATCACCGTCCATCATCACCGGCACATCGCCGCATGACGTCGCGGCGGCGTCCAATGGCACCGTCTTCGTCGGAAACGAACTAGGCGGCACGGTCGCCGCGGTGCGCGGCGGCAAGGTCGTGAAGGTCTTCACCGATTGCGTGCAGCCCGCCGGTCTCGCCGCCGCCGGATCGGCCATCGGAATGCTGGATGCGCGGAGAAACACGCTGACGGTCTACGACGCGGAGCGGTTGGCCATCGTCGGGTCGGCTCCGGCCGGCGCTGGACCCACCCACTTGGTCGCCGATCGGCACGGCCGGATGGTCGCCGCCGATACGCGCGGCGACGCTATCCGGGTGTTCGATCCCATGCCGGCGCCCCACGAAGTCGCCGCCGTCAAGCAGCCCGGCGGTCCCTACGGCATCGCCTACGACGCGGTGCGTGACCGTCTCTGGGTCGCCTCCTCGGGCACCAACGAGATCGTCGGCTACGACGTCAGCCAGCCCCTACCTCGTGAAATCCGGCGGATTCCAACGGTGCAGAACCCGTACAGCGTGGGGGTGGATTCGCAGACGGGACGCCTCGTCGTCGCGGGCGTCACCGCCGAGGCGCTGCAGGTCGTCGAGCCCGGCGTCTGAGCATCCGCCCGCCCTTAAGATCGTCAACGTGGCCGCGATTCAACGCATCGAGCTCACCCTGCTGGCGACGGGATTGATCGGCATCCTGGCCTCGGCGGCCCAGGCGCGCTACCGCTTCATCAAGCACCGTCGCGCCGGCCGGCGGTTCTACTGGGCGACCGCGATCATCGGCATCGTCTGCTTTGCGATCGGAACCGGCCAGCTGTGGCCGAATGCCATCCTGGCGGCGGCGGTCTTTTCGGCCATCGTCGCGTTCTCGGCCTACCTCACCACGCCGTATTTGAAGATCGGCGGACGAATTTATGCGTCCTCGCCGGAGAACCGCGAGCCCGATCCCTAAGGACGCCATGCCGACCAGCGACTTCCAGACCCTGCTCTATCGGACGGCCGGCGCGGTAGCGACCATCACGCTGAACCGTCCGGAGCAGCTCAACACGATCGTGCCGCCGATGCCCGACGAGATCGAGGCCGCCATCGGCCTGGCCGAGCGCGACCCGGCGGTCAAGGTCATCGTGCTGCGCGGTGCGGGCCGCGCCTTCTCCGGCGGCTACGACTTCGGCGGCGGGTTCCAGCACTGGGGCGAAGCCATGATGACCGACGGGAAATGGGATCCGGGCAAGGACTTCGCGATGGTCAGCGCCCGCGAGACCGGGCCGACGCAGAAGTTCATGGCCATCTGGCGCGCGTCGAAGCCGGTGATCGCCCAGGTGCACGGCTGGTGCGTGGGCGGCGCCAGCGACTACGCGCTGTGCGCGGACCTCGTGATCGCCAGTGAGGACGCCGTGATCGGCACGCCATACAGCAGGATGTGGGGGGCGTATCTGACCGGGATGTGGCTGTACCGGCTAAGCCTGGCCAAAGCGAAGTGGCACTCGCTGACCGGCCGGCCGCTGACCGGGGCGCAGGCGGCCGACATCGAGTTGATCAACGAGGCGGTGCCGTTCGAGCGTCTGGAGGCGCGGGTCGCCGAAGTCGCGGCCGAGCTGGCGCAGATTCCCTTATCGCAGCTGCAGGCGCAGAAGCTGATCGTCAATCAGGCCTACGAGAACATGGGGCTGGCGTCCACGCAGACGCTGGGCGGCATCCTCGACGGCCTGATGCGCAATACCCCCGACGCGTTGGCATTCATCAAGACCGCCGACGCCGACGGCGTGCGGGCCGCCATCGAGCGTCGCGACGGCCCGTTCGGTGATTACAGTCAGGCTCCGCCGGAGCTACGGCCCGATCCCACGCACGTCATCGACCCTGGTCGCGAGTGATAGTGAGACGGACTAGCGAAATCCTGAGAGTGAGCTGGAAACTATTCCAGTCGGGCCAAAGGGTGTTACCGTAATAGCTATGTCTCGGCTGAGTACTGGCCTGCGTGCAGGCGCCGCGTTCCTTGCTCTGGGTGTTACCGCTGCGATTTTCCCGTCGACGGCGGTAGCCGACTCCACGGAGGACTTCCCAATCCCCCGCCGAATGATCAACACCACGTGCGACGCCGAGCAGATCCTGGCGGCCTCCCGGGACACCAGCCCGGTGTACTACCAGCGCTACATGATTGACTTCGACAACCACCCGAACGTCCAGCAGGCGACGATCGACAAGGCGCACTGGTTCTACTCGCTGTCACCGCAGGACCGCCGCAACTACTCCGAGAACTTCTACGCGCCCGTGTCCGATCCGCTGTGGGTGGCCTGGCCCAACCACATGAAGATCTTCTGGAACAACAAGGGAGTGGTGGCTAAAGCCACCGACATCTGCAACCAGTACCCACCTGGCGACATGTCGGTCTGGGACTGGGCCGAACCAACTGGTCCGCCCGGGTGGCCAGGGCCTGTCAAGGGCAGGGTCGAACCTCCCCAAGGCTAGGGTCCAGTAATTCAGTAACACGGTGAGGGCGCCCGGAACCGTTCGTGGTCCGGCGCGTTGTCCCCTCGGGGCTGTATCAGCGCACCAACCGCCGGCCTAGATTTGTAGGGCCGAAGCAGCTGATGCACTTCTTCACGCCAGCGTGAATCGCGACACTCACGCGCATCGAAGCTCAGCGTGGTTGTACAACTCCGCCCGCCGGGTGCTGGTCGACGTCTTTGAGGATCAGCTCGCGCACGGCGGGACGCGGTCCGTACGGTCGCAGCATCGTGCTGGCCGGCCGTGGACGCACGTGCTGCGGCCACCAGAACCAGCGCCCGAGCAAGGTGGCCAGCGACGGTGTCATGAACGACCGCACGATCAGGGTGTCGAACAGCAGACCCAGCGCGATCGTCGTACCCACCTGGGCCATCACCAGCA
Organism: Mycobacterium sp. NGS58; assembly: GCF_059812385.1. NCBI lineage: Bacteria > Bacillati > Actinomycetota > Actinomycetes > Mycobacteriales > Mycobacteriaceae > Mycobacterium > Mycobacterium sp. NGS58. The sequence goes on from NZ_JCALCO010000027.1 coordinate 3,620, forward strand.
GCGGGCTGAACATGAACGTGGCCATGGTGGCGGCGAACACCAGACCGGCGGAGGTCACCACCGAGCCCGAACCGGCCATCGCGCGGATCGTCCCCGTCTTGAGCCCGGCGTGGATCTCCTCCTTGAACCGCGATATCAGCAGCAGGTTGTAGTCCGAGCCGACCGCCAGCAGCAGGATGACCGCCATCGCCAGCACCATCCAGTGCAACTTCAGGCCCAGGATGTACTGCCACACGAGCACGGAGAGTCCGAATGAGGCGCCCAGCGACAGCAACACCGTTCCGACGATCACGAAGGCCGCCACGACGCTTCGGGTGATCACCAGCATGATGACGAAAATCAATGTGGCTGCGGCGATTCCGGCGATCATCAGGTCGATGTTGGACCCGTCGTGCATGTCCTTGTACGTCGCGGCGGTGCCGCCGAGGTAGACCTTGGCGCCCTCCCAGGGGGTGCCCTTGATCGCCTCGTGCACGGCCTGCTTGATCGGTTCGATGTGTTTGATGCCTTCAGGAGTCGCCGGGTCGCCTTCATGGGAGATGATCAGGCGGACGGCGTGCCCGTTGGGCGAGATGAACTGTTTGAGACCCCGCGCGAAGTCCGGGCTCTTGAACGCCTCCGGCGGTAGGTAGAACGTGTCGTCGTTCTTCGCTTTGTCGAAGGCATCGCCTTGGGCGGTGGCGTTGTCGGACTGCGCTCTCGCCTGTTCGTTGAGACCCTGGGTGATCGCATAGTTCGACATGATGGTGTCGAGGTTGCGCTGCTGGCTCTCGATCTGCGGCGGTATCAGCGCCACCAGTTTCGGCTGGATCCGATCCAGCTTGTCGAGATTCGCACTCAGGTTGACGATGTTCTCGGCCACCTGGTCGATGCCGTCGAGCGCGTTGAAGACCGACCGGAGCGCCCAGCACACCGGAATGTCGTAACAGTGCTTCTCCCAGTAGAAGTAGCTGCGGATCGGCCGCAGGAAGTCGTCGAAGTCCGCGATGTCGTCGCGCAACTTCTCGGTGATCTGGACGGTTTCCTTCGTGAGCCTGGTGGTTTCGTGTGTGGTGTTGCTGAGATCCTGGGTCACCTGCATCTGCTCATGCAGCGTTGCCATCGTCTTGTGCAGCTCATCCGCCTGCTTGAGCAGGTTTGCCGCCTGCTCGTCCTGATAGTGCTGGGTCTGTATCCGGCCCGCGGCTTGCGCGCCCATCTGAAACCCGAGGGTGCTGTGGTCGAGCGGCGTGCCCAACGGCCGGGTGATGGTCTGCACCCGGCCGATACCGGGGATGTGGAAGACCGCCTTGGCGACCTTGTCCAGGACGATGAAGTCGGCAGGGTTACGCAAGTCGTGATCGGTCTCGATCATCAGCAGCTCGGGATTGAGCCGAGCCTGGTCGAAGTGCCGGTCCGCGGCGGCATAGCCGACGTTGGCCGGGGTGTCCGCCGGCAGGAAGTGGCGGTTGTCGTAGTCCGTCTTGTAACCGGGCAGGGCGAGCAGACCGACCAGTGCGACCGCGATGGTCACCGCGAGAACCGGTGCGGGCCAGCGGACGATCGCGGTGCCGATGCGACGCCAGCCCCGGGTCTGCAGCCTGCGCTTCGGATCCATGAGCTTGAAGAACGAAGCCACCGTCAGAATCGCCGGACCCAGCGTCAAAGCCGCGAGCACCGCGACCAGCATGCCGACCGCGCACGGCACCCCCAGCGACTCGAAGTACGGCAGCCGGCAGAAGCTCAGGCAGTACATCGCGCCGGCGATGGTCAGGCCCGATCCCAGCACCACATGCGCGGTGCTGTGGAACATGGTGTAGAACGCTTGTTCGCGGGTCTCGCCCAGACCACGGGCCTCCTGATAGCGGCCGACGACAAAGATCGCATAGTCCGTCCCGGCGGCGATCGCCATCAGCACCAACATGTTGTTGGCGAAGGTCGACAGCCCCATGATCCCGTAATTGCCCAGCGTCGCGACGACGCCACGGGCGGCGGCCAGCTCGATGAACACCATCGCCAGCATGATCAGCATGGTGACCACCGACCGGTAGACGAACAGCAGCATCACCACGATCACCAGGAAGGTGATAAGAGTGACGACCGCGACGCCCTTCTGCCCCGAGTGGGACTGGTCGGCGAACAGCGGGCCCGCGCCGGTGACGTATGCCTTGATTCCCGGCGGCGCGGGCACCGAGTCCACGATCTTGCGGACGGCCTCGGCGGACTCGTTCGCCAGCCCGCTGCCCATGTTGCCGGCGAGGTAAACCTGGACGTACGCGGCCTTTTGATCGTGGCTCTGGGAACCCGCCGCCGTCAGCGGATCACTCCAGAAATCCTGGACGTGCTGGACGTGTTCCTTGTCTTGCTCGACGCGCCTGACGATCTCGTCGTAGTAGCGGTGCGCTTCGGCCCCGAGTGGCTTGTCGCCCTCCAGCAAGATCATGGCCGAGTTGTCGGAGTTGAACTCCTTGAACGTCGATCCGACCCGCATCATCGACTGAAAGGATGCCGCGTCAGTCGGACTCATCGACACCGAGTGGGTTTTGGCGACGACCTCCAGCTGCGGGGCCACGGTGTTGGTGACGAACACGATGCCCAGCCACACCAGGACGATCGGCAGGGCCAGGCGGTGGATCATCCGCGGCAGGAACGGCGGGATCAGCGGCTGATCGACGCGCGGCGGCGCCGCGCCCGGCTCGCTCATGCGGACTTGTCCAGGCAGTAGACGAAGGCGTTCACGGTTTGGTTGGGATCTGATCGGTTCGGAGTCTTGATGACGTCACCGCTCCCGTCGTGCTTGTTCACCACGAACTGGCAGGCGATCCAACTGCCGTCTCCTTGCGCCACCAGGTTTGCCGGGATGCCGGGCTTCGTTGAACTCAATACTTTGCTCCAGGGCAAGGGCACGTTGAGGGCCTGCTGCGGGTGGGAGTTTTCGTCGAGGTAGTTGATGGTTGCCGTGCTGCCCGGTGGGCCCCAGACCTGGAGCGTGATCGTCTTGGCGTTGAACTCGTCGAGGACCTCGCCCGAGGTGCCCCCACCGAACGAGCCCTTGTGGACGCCGAAGACGCCGTGCAATCGGTATACGACGAATCCCGACAGCGCGACAACAGCTGCGATCGTGAGCACCAGCCAGAAACGCCCCAGCAGCGCCCATTTCCCAGCCCGCTGCGGAACGACCTTTTTGCCCTCCCCGCCGGCGGAACCCTGTATGTTCAGCGGCTCGGTCCTGGGCTCAGTGGTCGTCATGGGCGCCCCAAGTCCTTCCCGTTCACCGGTTGCAGTTCGCCAAGCCACAGCGCTCCGGCCCCCTTCCTGAGTTCATGAAGCTTCCGAGATGAGCCCGATGCACGTGGCCGTCAGCAGGCGCGTCAGCGCGGACGCGAAATCCAAGTTCCACTCGGGCGGAACGACTTCGGGCTCCTCGGCGTAGACGTCGGTCAGGTGCGCCGGCGGGTTCGCGACTTGCCACAGCGTCGCGGCCAGCGAGTATGCGGCCAGCAGGATGTCGAGCGAGCCGGACCGTCCGAGTTCGGGCAGCGCGCTTCCGATCGAATCCGCCAGCGAGAGTGTGGCCGCGGTGCTGATCCGCCTGACCTCGATGACCCGCTCCGCGTCCACCTCGTGTTCGAGGTGCAGGTGCAGGTTGGCCAGCAGGTCGCAGAACAACGGATCCTCGGCCAGCGCTTCGGCCAGTGTCTCGGCGATGCGCGAGGGCGACTTCACGCCGGGCTCAGCCAGCTTCTCCGACACCGTATTCGACCATCGCACCCACCCCTCGGCCGACAGGTGCAGCAGAACTTCCTTGTGCGAGGTGAAGTAGCGGCGCACCGCCGAATAGTGAATTCCGGCGCGGCTGGCCACCGCGGTCAGGGTGACCGACGCGACGCCCGTTTCCATTGCCAGCGAGCGTGCGGCTTCCACGAGGGCCTCCGCACGTTGGCGCTTCTTCTCCTCGGTGCGGGCGCGCTGGAATGTTAGTTGCGCCACCGGCCGAGCGTAACGCACATTGTGTGATTTGCATAACGCACGTCACGTGATTTGTCCCCGGTCACTCGCGGTCGTCAGACCAGGTAAAGGTGTAACCATGCTCATCGTCCGGCGCCCATCGAAGCCTTCGGAGTAGCCCGTGCTGACCATCGCGCTGATCGGGTTTCTCGGCGGGCTGATCACCGGCATCTCGCCGTGCATCCTGCCGGTGCTCCCGGTGATTCTGCTGTCCGGCATGGACAGCACCCGGGCCGGCACGCCCACCGTGCGTTCCGCGGCGCGGCCATACCTGGTGATCGCGGGGCTGGTGTGCAGCTTCAGCCTCGCCACGTTGATCGGCTCCGCGCTGCTGACGGCGCTGCACCTGCCACAGGACGCGATCCGGTGGGCCGCACTGGTGGTGCTGGTCCTGATCGGACTGGGCCTGATCTTTCCGCCGGTGCAGCACCTGATCGAGCGGCCGTTCGCCTACCTTCCACAGCGTCAAATCGGCTCGGGGACAAATGGTTTCGCCCTGGGACTGACCTTGGGCGCTCTCTATGTGCCGTGCGCGGGCCCGGTGCTGGCCGCGATCGTGGTTGCCGGCGGGACGTCGTCGATCGGGCTCGGCGCTCTCGTGTTGACGGCGACGTTCGCCGTCGGCAACGCGTTGCCACTCCTGGCCTTCGCACTGGCCGGGCGGCGCGTCGCCGAACGAGTCGCCGCGTTCCGCCGCCGGCAGCGCTGGATTCAGATCACCGGCGGGATCGCGATGATCGTGCTGGCCGCGGCGCTGGTGTTCAACCTGCCGGCGATGCTGCAGCGCGCCGTACCGGACTACACGACGGCGATGCAGAACAAGTTGGGGGCCAACGACATCCAGCGCAGCCTTGCCCCGGGTGCGGTGCAACGGCCGAACCATGGCGGCGGCTTGCAGCTGAGCCGGCCGGGCACCACCAACGGCGGGGCACTGAGCGATTGCGCCGGCGTCTCCGCCGGACTGCAACAGTGCGGACCGGCACCCGCCCTCACCGGCGTCACCGGGTGGCTCAACACCCCGGACGGCAAGCCGCTGGACCCCGCGTCGGTGCGCGGCAAGGTGATCCTGATCGACTTCTGGGCCTACTCGTGCATCAACTGTCAGCGCGCCATCCCCCACGTGATCGATTGGTACAACCGGTATCGCGACAGCGGCTTTCTCGTCATCGGGGTGCACACTCCGGAGTACGCCTTCGAGCGGGTGCCCGCCAATGTGGCCAGCGGCGCCGCCGATCTGCACATCACCTATCCCATCGCACTGGACAACGACTACGCGACGTGGAACAACTTTGACAATCTCTATTGGCCGGCCGAGTATCTGATCGACGCGAATGGGCAAGTGCGGCATACCAAGTTCGGCGAGGGCGACTACGACGACACCGAGGGGCTGATCCGCAAGCTGCTACTCGATGCCCATCCCGGCCACACGCTGCCCGCGCCGACAAAGTCGGTCGACATGACTCCGCAGACCAGGCTCACGCCCGAGACGTATCTGGGTGCCGGCAAGTCTGAGAATTACGGCGGCACAGGGGATTACAAAGCCGGCTCCGCGACACTTGGCTTCCCCCCGCGCCTGGCCGACGACAAGTTCGCCCTTAGCGGCCGCTGGATCCTGGACGACCAGGGCGCCACCGCGGACGGCGACGACTCCGTCATCCGGCTGAACTACACCGCGAAAGATGTGTACGCCGTCGTCGGCGGCAGCGGCACCATCACCGTGACCCGGGACGGCAGGACCACCGCGACCCCGATCGGCGGAGCGCCCACGTTGCACCGGATCGTCGCCGACGACTCCGCGCACCGAGATCAGCTGGACATGCGCGTCAGCAAGGGCTTGCAGGTCTTCTCGTTCACCTTCGGCTAGCCGCCGCGCTCACGACTTCTTGGCGAGACCGCCCAGCACCGCGACGATCACGCCGAATGCGACCACCGCCGCGCCGACAAGCAACGTGGCGTCGAGCCATTGGTGCAGACTGGCTTCGGCGTGGTCGATCATCACCTCGGCGACTTGGCGGACGTTGCCGGTGGTGCGATTCAGCGCATCGTTGACATAGCGGCCGGCGACCTCGATGCCCGCCCAGCCGGCCGCACCGACTAGCAGCGCCGAGACGCCGAGGCTGCTCAGCGCCTTGCCGCGGCGGCGTGCGGCCGCCACCGTGAGCAGCGCGCAGAAACCGCAGAGCGCCGCCGCACCCAAGCTCAGCCACGGACCCCAGCTGGACATCCGGCTCAGCCGCCCCTGCCGCATCGAGTGGGGCGTCGAAACAGTCAGCGGGACAATCAGTTTCGCGGGGACCGCCACGTTATGGCGGGCGAGCAGCGGCTCAATCGAGGCATCGTTGAGCATCGGCGCCACGTCGACCGCCCACTGGTTGCCGTTCTCGCCGGCCCCTGGGTCGGCGAACAACCAGCCGTGCGCCGCCCGGTTCGCCTGGGCGAACAGCGGCGGAAACGCCGGGCCGGCGGTGAAGGCGCGGGCGGCCTCCTGTACCTCGGAACCGTCGACCGCAGAGCCACCCCCGCCATGTTCGGCGATGAGAGTCATTGCCCGGCTGCTCAGTTCGGACGCCATCGCGGACTGCAGGGCGGGATCCGTCGCCGCGTGCCGCGCCAGCGCGGCGTAGCCGTCGGCGTCAACGACATGCAGCTGCGTCCACGCCGCGGGTATCGCGACCGCCAGCGCGAGCGTGGTGATGAGCCACAACAGCACGGTCGCCGCGAATCGCACGCCCGCGAATCTACTGAATGCCCCGCACGTACGCAGCCTGCCCGAGGTGCTGGGCGCAGTCGTCGATGATGCTCACCAGTCGCGCGCTGGCCGTCACCGGCGGATCCCAGTTGGTGTCCACGACGCGGGCCAGTTCGTCGGCGGTGACCCCGGCGACGTATTCGAGGGTGAGCTTGTGCACCGCGTGGTAATAGCCGGACAGTACGTCCGCGGGCGCCCTCACCTTGGCCACGTCCTCGGGCCCGTGTCCGTAACCGGTGTCGTCGCGCGGCAGGTCCAGTCCGAACCGGTCCACCCAGCCGTCGCGGAACCACACCTGCTCGACCCCGGCGACGTCGGCCAGCTGGATGTCCTGCACCCGAGCGCTGTGCCAGAGCAGCCACGCGATGCTATTGGCGTTCGGGGTCGGCCGGTAGCCGGACTCCGCATCGGTCAGCCCCTCGGTGATCTGGTCGACGTGCTCGATCAACCGGGTAAAGGCGTCGCGCAGGAGCTCTTGCAGGACGGCGGCGTCGTCGGTGCTGGCCATACTCGCGACCCTACGGGAGGATCCCGTCGATTACCGCCTCGACGTTGTCGGATCGAGGCGCTCGCGCAGAAGATCCTGGCACGACACACCGCCGCGGTCGTAGATTGTTTGAATGACTTACGACCTCATCATCCGCAACGGCACCATCGTCGACGGGCTGGGGGGCGAGCCGTACGTCGGTGACGTGGCGGTGAAAGACAACGTCATCGAGGCGGTCGGCGCGATCAACGGGGCGAGCGCCGCACGGGAGATCGACGCCACCGGGCTGCTGGTCACCCCGGGCTTCGTCGACCTGCACACCCACTACGACGGCCAGTCCATCTGGTCGGAGCGCCTGACCCCGTCGTCGGCGCACGGCGTGACGACGGTGGTCATGGGTAACTGCGGGGTCGGATTTGCGCCGTGCCGCCAGGAGGACCACGACGTGCTCGTCGACGTGATGGCGGGCGTGGAGGACATACCGGGTGTCGTCATGACCGATGGGCTGCCGTGGACGTGGGAGACGTTCCCCGAATACATGGACGCGCTCGAGTCGGGCAAGCGCGACATCGACGTGGCCGCATACCTGCCGCACTCACCGCTGCGGGTGTACGTGATGGGCCAGCGCGGCGCCGACCGCGAGCCGGCGACCGACGACGACCTGGCCAAGATGCGCGAGCTGGCCAAGGAGGCGATCGAGGTCGGCGCGCTCGGCTTCGCGTCGTCGCGGCTGACGATTCACAAAACCGAAAGCGGTTCGCCCATCCCGAGTTACGAGGCCGCCCGCGAGGAGATCGAGGAGATCGCCCGCGGCGTCGTGGACGGCGGCGGGGGGCTGCTGCAGTTCGTTCCCGACATCCCGTCGGGCGGCTATCAGCCCGTGCTGCAGACGGTGTTCGACGTCGCCGAGGACGTCGGGCTGCCCGTCACCTTCACCCTCGTCGTCGCCAACGCCGGCGACCCGACCTGGCCGGATGCGATCACGATGATCGAGAAGGCCAACGCGGCGGGCGGCGACGTCACGGCGCAGCTGCTGCCGCGTCCGATCGGTCTCATCATCGGGTTGCAGCTGTCGGCGAACCCCTTCGTGCTCTACCCCAGCTACCGCGAGATCGCGCACCTGCCGCTGGCCGAGCGGGTGGCCGAGATGCGCAAGCCCGAGGTCCGGGCCCGCATACTGGCCGACAAGCCCGGTCAAGGTCACCCGATTCTGTTCGTGACCCAGATGTGGGACTGGATCTTCCCGCTCGGCGACACCCCCGATTACGAGCCCGACCCGTCGACCAGCATCGGCGCCCGCGCCCGGGCCCGCGGCGTGGAGCCGATGGAGGAGGCCTACGACCGGCTGCTCGACGACGAGGGCCGGGCCATGCTGCTGGTCGCGACCAGCAACCTGCAGAACAATTCGCTGGACACCGTCGGGGAATTGCTGCACCGCGACGACGTGGTGCTCGGCCTCGGCGACGGCGGCGCGCACTACGGGATGATCTGCGACGCCAGCTACTCGACCTATTTCCTCACGCATTGGGCGCGGGACCGCAAGGCCGGCCGGTTCTCCGTGCCCGAAGCGGTTCGCGAACTCACCTCGGTGCCGGCCCGCATCGCCGGGTTGGGTGATCGCGGCCGGATCGCGGTCGGCTACAAGGCCGATCTCAACGTCATCGACCACGCCGCACTGCGGCTACACAAGCCGATGATCAGCTACGACCTGCCCGCCGGCGGACGGCGCCTGGACCAGACCGCCGACGGATACGTCGCCACGATTGTGGCCGGCGAAGTGATCGCCGAAAACGGCGTTCCCACCGACGCACGCCCGGGCAGGTTGGTGCGAGGCCGCCAGCCCATCCCCGCAGCCTCGCGATAACACCACCAAAAGTGGCATATACCAGCTAAGTTGGGTCCGTGACGAGCCCGCATTTTGCGTGGTTGCCGCCAGAAGTCAACTCGGCATTAATTTTTTCCGGTCCTGGCCCCGGGCCGCTGCTTGCTGCCGCGGCGGCGTGGGACGGGCTGGCCGGAGAGTTGGCATCGTCGGCATCGTCATTTTCTTCGGTGACGGCGGATCTCGCGAGCGGGTCGTGGCAGGGCGCGTCGTCTACGGCGATGATGTCGGTGGCCAGCCACTATGTGAGCTGGCTCAGCGCGGCGGCCGCGCAGGCCGAAGAGGTGTCACACCAGGCCTCGGCCATCGCGACCGCGTTCGAAGTGGCGCTCGCGGCCACCGTACAGCCCGCCGTGGTGGCGGCCAACCGCGCCTTGGTGTCGGCCTTGGCGGCAAATAATCACCTCGGCCAGAACACCCCTGCCATCGCCGACATCGAGGCCGCCTACGAGCAGATGTGGGCCTCCGACGTGGCGGCGATGTTCGGCTACCACGCCGACGCCTCGGCGGCCGTGGCCAAGTTGCCGCCCTGGAACCAGGTGCTGCAGAACCTTGGGTTCTCCAACGCCGGCGCCGCCGTCACGCGCCCGGCGCCGCAGTAAATCCCGCGCCTATCCTGGAAGGTCATGCGCACCAAGAAGAAAGTCGATTTCCAGGCGCTGGCCACCGCGCTGGCCGACTACCCGTACGCCTTCTTGATCACGGTCGACGACGAATACCGGGCGCACACGGTGACGGTCGAGCCGCAGCTGCGCGAGGCCACCCTCGATGTCGGACTCATCGGCGGGCGAACACGTAACAACCTCGCCAAGCGCGCCGACGTGACCCTGTTGTGGCCGCCCGCCCAACCCGGCGGCTACTCGCTGATCGTCGACGGCACCGCCGAAGTGACCGCGGCCGGGCCCGAGACCGCCCGCCTGACCGTGGTTCCCACCCGCGCGCTGCTGCATCGTGACGCCGACTCCCCCGACGCGGCGAAGGGCTGCCTGCACGACTGCGTGGTGTTCTCGCTCCCATCGGGCTAGCGGCGATCGCAAGCGCGGCGAAGCCGGGCGCCGCGGGTCGCCGCCATCGGGGCTAGCGGCGATCGCAAGCGCGGCGAAGCCGGGCGCCGCGGGTCGCCGCCATCGGGGCTAGGGCCGTACAGTCTCATCCGTGAGCCGCGTTGCACCCCTCGCTCCGCCGTGGAGCGAAGAAGATGCGGCAGGCATCAACAGCTGGGGCCACCCCGACCGCACCTATGAGCCGCTGCTCTTGGTGCGTTGCCTGCAGCGCCATCCGGTGCTGGCCTCCCGCTTGCGTAAGCTCGGCGAATCCCTTTACGTCGCAGCGCTTTTGCCGGGACGGACGCGGACCATCGCCATCCTTCGCATCTGCGCGTTGGTGGGCTGTCAGTACGAGTGGGGCGGGCAGGCGGCGTTCTGGGGACCGATCGCGGGCGTCAGCGACGACGAGTGCGACGCGCTGGTCACCCGCGGGCCCGACGACCCGCGGTGGAGCCCGGACGAGCGAACGCTGATCGAGGCGGTGGACGAACTCGAGCGCACCGGCACGTGGTCGGAGCCGACCTGGCTAGCACTGGGGCGCTTCCTTTCCGACGAGCAGCGCATCGAATTGCTCACGGCCGTGGGCTGGTATCGCACGATCTGCACGCTGTGCAACGCGCTCGCGCTGCCGGTGGAGGGCTGGATGCGGCCCTGGCCTTCAGCTTGAGGACCGGTCCCTGCGCAGGCTCGGATGCTGGTTGTTCACCAGCGGCAACAACAGCCGGCGCGGCATGAACTGAAACAGGCGGGTGGTGATCTGGCTTGGCAGCCCGGGGATCACGGTACCGCGATCGCGGTCGAGTGCGTCCACCCCGGCACGCGCCACCTCACACGACGGCTTCCACAGGAACTTCGGGAACGCGGCCGCGAAGTCTCGCTCGTCCATGCCGGCAGTCTTCACGAACTCGGTGCGCACCGGCCCCGGGCATAACAGCGCCACGGTGACGCCGGTGCCCGCGAGTTCACCGCGCAGCCCCTGTGTGTAGTTGTTGACGAACGCCTTGGTGGCCGCGTAGCCGACCTGCCCCGGGAAGGGTTGGTAGCCCGCGGTCGATCCGACGTTGAGGATCGCGCCGCGGCCGCGCGGCACCATCTGCTGGACTGCGCGGGTGGTCAGGTCGATGACGGCCTCGACATTGACCCGCACCTGGGCGATCTCGTCGTTGACGGGCATTTTGGCCACCGAACCCATGGTGCCGATGCCGGCGTTGTTGACCAGGATGTCGGCGGTCAGGCCGCGACGATCGACCTCGTCGAACAGGCCGGCGCGAGCGGCGGAATCGCCGACGTCGCAGGCGATCACCTCGACGCGGACGCGGCCGGCGAGATCGTCGGCGAGCTCGCGAAGCCGCTCTTCGCGGCGGGCGACCAGCGTGACGCCGTGGCCGCGGTCGGCCAACTCGCGCGCGATGTCGGCGCCGATCCCCGACGAGGCGCCGGTCACGACGGCGGTGCTGGTGGGTGAGGGGGTCGGGAGGGCCACGGGTTTTACCCTAGAGCGCCGAGGGTGGCGCCGCCGCGGCCGGTCGTATCGGTTATCGCCCCGCGAGGGCAATCGGCGAATTGCCCGCCTCTGAGCGACAACTCGGCCTGTCGCTGCGAGGCGGGCAAAAAAGCGCCGAACCTTCCAGGGGCGGGTGGTGCGGCCGGGGCGCAAGGAACCGGCGGACACGAAAAAGCCCGGCCCCCTTGCGAGGGCCGGGCTTTCCCGTATTCGAGTCGTGGACTTAGAAGTCCATGCCGCCCATGCCGCCGGTCGGGTCGCCCGCGGGTGCGGCCGCCTTCTCCGGCTTGTCGGCGACGACGGCCTCGGTGGTGAGGAACAGGCCCGCGATGGACGCCGCGTTCTGCAGCGCCGAACGGGTCACCTTCACCGGGTCGGCAACGCCGGCCTTGAGCAGGTCCTCGTACTCACCGGTCGCGGCGTTCAGGCCGGTACCGGCGGGCGAGTTGCGGACCTTCTCGGCGACGACGCCCGGCTCCAGACCACCATTGAAGGCGATCTGCTTCAGCGGAGCCTCGAGCGCCACCCGGACGATGTTGGCCCCGGTCGCCTCGTCACCGGTGAGCTTCAGCTCGTCCAGCGACGGGGTCGCGTGCAGCAGGGCCACGCCACCACCGGCGACGATGCCCTCCTCGACGGCGGCCTTGGCGTTGCGGACCGCGTCCTCGATGCGGTGCTTGCGCTCCTTGAGCTCGACCTCGGTCGCGGCCCCGGCCTTGATCACCGCAACACCGCCGGCCAGCTTGGCCAGGCGCTCCTGCAGCTTCTCGCGGTCGTAGTCGGAGTCGCTGTTCTCGATCTCGCTGCGGATCTGGGCCACCCGGCCGGCGATGGCGTCGGAGTCACCGGCGCCTTCGACGATGGTGGTCTCGTCCTTGGTGACGACGACCTTGCGGGCCTTACCCAGCAGGGCGACGTCGGCACTCTCCAGCGACAGGCCGACCTCTTCGCTGATGACCTGACCACCGGTGAGGATGGCCATGTCCTGCAGCATCGCCTTGCGGCGGTCACCGAAGCCGGGGGCCTTGACGGCCACCGACTTGAAGGTGCCGCGGATCTTGTTGACGACCAGGGTGGACAGCGCCTCGCCCTCGACGTCCTCGGCGATGATCAGCAGCGGCTTACCGGCCTGGATAACCTTCTCCAGCAGGGGCAGCAGGTCCTTGACGGTCGAGACCTTGGAGCTGACCAGCAGGATGAAGGGGTCTTCGAGGACGGCTTCCTGACGCTCGGCGTCGGTGACGAAGTAGCCCGAGATGTAACCCTTGTCGAACCGCATGCCCTCGGTGAGCTCGAGCTGCAGGCCGAAGGTGTTGGACTCCTCGACGGTGATGACACCCTCGTTGCCGACCTTGTCCATCGCCTCGGCGATCAGGTCGCCGATCGACTGATCGCCCGCGGAGATGGCCGCGGTGGCAGCGATCTGGTCCTTGGTCTCGACCTCCTTGGCCGACTTGAGCAGGGTCTCGGTGACCTTCTCGACGGCCTTCTCGATGCCGCGCTTGAGACCAAGCGGGTTGGCGCCGGCCGCGACGTTGCGCAGGCCCTCGCGGACCAACGCCTGGGCCAGAACCGTGGCCGTCGTCGTGCCGTCACCGGCAACGTCGTCGGTCTTCTTGGCGACTTCCTTGACCAGCTCGGCGCCGATCTTCTCGTAGGGGTCCTCCAGCTCGATCTCCTTGGCGATGGACACACCATCGTTGGTGATCGTGGGGGCGCCCCACTTCTTCTCCAGGACGACGTTGCGGCCCTTGGGACCCAACGTCACCTTTACCGCGTCGGCGAGGGCGTTCAGCCCCCGCTCGAGGCCGCGACGGGCCTCTTCGTCGTACGCAATTGTCTTGGCCATTGCGAAGTGATTCCTCCGGATTGGGGATGACACGTTCTGGCCGGGTGCAGTGCCCGCGACGGACGGCAGGGTGTCTTCCGCTTGTCGCGGCCCTAGCCTCACCGTCCCGACCTAGCACTCGCTGGTCGCGAGTGCCAACGTCATTCTTAGCACTCGCCTATGTCGAGTGCAAGCAGTGGTCAGCCCTATCGCCCAGCGCGTAAACCGTCGATGACGACGTCGGTCACCCGCTCGGCCAAGTCCGGGTTGTAGGCCTCCATCGCCTGGCACCCGACCATGATCGCCTTCACTTCGCGCACCCCGATGTCCTGGCGGGCGGACCCGGCGCGCTGCGCGGCTCGCAGCAATTCGTCGAGCATGGCCAGGAATGCGTCCTCGGCGTCGGGGGCGGCGCTGGCGATGTCGATCCCGAATCCGGCCAGCGCGTCGACCAGGCCGCGATCCGCCGCGCCCCAGTGCAGCACCATCGACCGCAGGCAGGCGAACAGCGCTTCGCCGGGCCCGACGGATTCCAGCAGGGCGCGGCCGTCGTCGACCAGTCGCTGCATCCGGTCCTCGATGACCGCCTGGAACAGCGCCTCCTTCGTCGGAAAGTGCCGATAGACGGTGCCGGCCCCCACGCCGGCCCGCCGCGCGATCTCGTCGATGGGCACCGAGAGACCCTCGGCCGCAAAGGTCTCGTAGGCGACTTCCAGCACCCGCGCCCGGTTGCGCGCGGCGTCGGCGCGCAGCGGCCGTGCGGCTTGCGCCATCTGTTCACTCCTCGACGGTTGACAAAGCGGGGCGCGCGTTCCATATAGTGGCACCCAACCGGAGCGATCGCCCCGTTTACTCTACAAGTTCAAGGAGCCTCCCATGGCCAAGTGGACCACCGCCGACATTCCCGACCAGACCGGACGGGTCGCCGTCATCACCGGAGCCAACACGGGCCTGGGCTACGAGACGGCCGTGGCGCTGGCCGACCACGGCGCCCACGTGGTGCTGGCGGTCCGCAACCTGGACAAGGGCAAGGACGCGGCGGCCCGGATCACCGCCCAGAGCCCGCACGCCGACGTCGCGCTACAGGAGCTCGACCTCACGTCGCTGGCGTCGGTCCGGGCGGCGGCCGAGCAGCTGCGGTCCACGCACGACCGCATCGACCTGCTGATCAACAACGCCGGGGTGATGTACACGCCGAAGTCGAACACCAAGGACGGCTTCGAGCTGCAGTTCGGCACCAACCACCTGGGCCACTTCGCCTTCACCGGCCTGTTGCTGGACCGGCTGCTGCCGGTGGCCGGCTCGCGGATCGTCACGGTCAGCAGCGTCGGCCACCGCATCCTCGCCGACATCCACTTCGACGACCTGCAATGGGAGCGCCGCTACAACCGGGTCGCCGCCTACGGCCAGGCCAAGCTCGCCAACCTGCTGTTCACCTACGAGCTGCAACGACGGCTCGCCCCGCACGGCACGACGATCGCCGCGGCCGCGCACCCCGGCATGTCCGACACCGAGTTGATGCGCAACATGCCCGCCCCGCTGATCGTCGCCTTCGAGCGGATCGCCCCACTTGTCGCCCAGAACCCGGCCATGGGCGCGCTGCCCACCCTGCGCGCGGCCACCGACCCGGCGGTGCTCGGTGGGCAGTACTACGGACCCGACGGCCCCGCCCAGACGCGCGGCTATCCGAAGGTCGTGGGCTCCAGCAAGAAGTCGCACGACGTCGACATGCAGCGCCGGTTGTGGACGGTCTCCGAGCAGCTCACCGGCGTGGTCTATCCCCTGGACTAGCTAACCGACGTCGAGCAGCTGCTCGTAGAACCCGCCGAAACCGCGCGGGCGATCGACGAGGTGGATCTCGAGGATCCAGTGGCAGATGCGGCCGCGCGGATCGGTGCGGCGCATCGGCTTGGTTGATCCGGGCATGATGTACCACTCGACGCCGGGGCCGGCGATCTTCTTGTGCGGGAACTCACCTATCAGATGTCCGGCGATGCGGCTGCCCCACTCGAATCCCTCGGTACCGGCCACCCCGACGACGTAGTCGAACAGCTCGGCGCCGGTGATGTCGGGATGGCCGGCGAAGTGGTCGCGGCCCGCCTTCCACACGCGTGGCAGGGCGTCGCGAACGGCCTTCTTGTGCGGGTCGTCGCCGAGCACGAACGTTCGCCCGAAATCCGCCTCCCACTCCTCGAAGATCGGACCCAGGTCGAGGAAGACGATGTCGTCGTCGACGATCACGCGATCCGGCGGGCGTTCCTGGAAGGGCTGCAGCGTGTTCTCCCCGGCCCGCACGATCCGCCGGTGCCAGTGCCGGGTCACCCCGAACATCTCGCCGGCAAGCTCGTGAATCCGGTCGGAGAGTTCCTTCTCGGCCAGCCCGGGGCGAATCATGGCCCGCCGCTCTATTTCGTCGAACAGCCGCGCGGCTTTGCGTTCGGCGTCGAGCAACCGTTGCACGCGAACATCTTCGGCGGTCGATCGGTCCACACCGGCGATGCTATGCGCACACTGGAGGCATGTCCCTCGTCGTGCCGCCCTACCCACCAGCCCGATACACCAAAGACGAACCGGAGGTCAGCGCCTGGCTCAAGCGGGCCGATCAGCCGCCCGACTACGAGACGTCCGGGGTCAAGTACCACTACCTGGCCAACCAGCAAGACACCGCCGGCGACTACGGCCTCTATCGCGTCGACATCGCCCCGGCCGGCGGCGGACCCCCGGCGCACTTCCACCGCGCCATGTCCGAGGCGTTCTTCGTGTTGTCCGGAACGATGAAGCTCTACGACGGCACCCAGTGGACGGACGGCCACCAAGGCGACTTCCTCTACGTCCCGCCAGGCGGCGTGCACGGTTTCCGCAACGAGGCGGACGAGCCGGCGTCGATCCTGATGTTGTTCGCCCCCGGCGCACCGCGCGAGGCGTACTTCGAGGGCTTCGGGGCACTGGCCGACATGACCGACGACGAGCGCCGGGAATGGTTCATTCGCCACGATAATTTCTGGGTGCAGTAAACCCTGGCGTTAACGCGAGATTTCCTCTGCCGTAACGTTTCTGCTTATCCTTCGCCGCGAGGCCGATGCGCGTAGGGTGTGGCCGTGCATACGGGAAAGCCGTCGAAGCGGGCTGCGGCCTGGATGCGGCAGCGGATCGATTGGTCGATGAGCGCACCGGTGATGATCGATCTGCGGATCAAGCGGCGAAAACCCCGGAGCACGCCGGCCTTTCGGCCGCACCCACCGGCGCCGGTCGCCGCGCGGGCGCCGGTCGCCGGCGTCATCGGCTATCAGCGCGGCGGGCGTGGACTACGTGAGCGGGCGCGGGCACGCTTGACCCTCGCACCGCCCGCGGTGACCCGACGGCCGCGCGCGTCGGGTCACCGTCGGCGCGCTGCCGCCGTCGCGGCCAAGAACTACGGACGCAGCAGATAATCCTCGGCGACCATGCCGCGAGTGCGCTCGAAGAATGTCCGGCCGCTGTAGGGCAATTGGGTGACGACCTTTCCGCTGGGATGTCGAAAGTAGTTGGTACAGGCCAGCCAGACCTTGCCCGTCATCGCGGCCTGGATCTCGTCGTTGTAGCGGCGCTGCGCCGCGGCCGTCACCTCGACGGTGCGCGCCCCCCGGGCGCCCATCGCGTCCAGGATGTGCCGAACGAAGGTCGTCTGCGCCTCGTGGATATAGATGATCGAGTTGACGCCGTTGGTGTTAGGGCCATACAGCACAAAGAAATTCGGATATCCCGTAACAAGCGTGCCCAGGTAGGCCTCGGCGCCGTCACTCCAGTCGTCGCGCAGGTGGCGGCCACCGGCGCCGTACACGTCGATGCTCGCCAGGTAGTCGGCGGCGGTGAACCCGGTGCCATAGATGATGGTGTCGACGCGGTGTTCGACGCCGTCGACGGTTCGCACGCCGCGTTCGGTCAGTTCGGCGATGGGCGTTGTTTCCAGGCTGACGTTGGGCAGCGCGAACGTCGGATACCACTCGCGCGACATCAGCGGCCGCTTGCATCCGGCGGGATAGTTCGGTGTCAGCTTGGCACGCAACTCGGGGTCGGCCACCTTGCGGGCCAGATAGCTGCGGGCAAGCTCGGTCGCTTCGAGGGTCTGCGGGTGGCCGACGTCGAAGCTGGCCGACTCGTAGGCGTCGAAGGCCTCGTCGCGCAGCTTCTGCGCGGCGGCCGGGTCACGTTCGAACAGCTCGTGCTGATCGGCGGTGAACGGGAAGTCGAATCGGGGCGCGATCCATATCGGTGTCCGCTGAAACACGGTCAGGTGGGCGGTCTTTCGCGCTATCGCGGGCACGTATTGAATCGCGCTGGCGCCGGTGCCGATGGAAGCGACGCGTTCTCCGTCGGTCGACTTGCTGTGATCCCAGCGCGAGGAATGAAACTGGCGCCCACGAAAGCGCTTAGCCCCCAAGATGTCCGGAACGTACGGCACGTCGAGCATACCGACAGCGCTGACCACCACATCGAAGTCGTACTGTCGGCCGTCAGCACTGGTCAGCGTCCAGCGGCGCCGCGAGTCCGACCAGCGCGCGGCGGTGATCGTGGTGTTGGCTAGCAAGTGTCTGGCCAGCCGGTGGTCGGCCGCCACCCTCTCGAGATAGGCGAGGATCTCGGGCTGGTTGGCATACGTCTTGCTCCAACGAGGGTTGGGCGCAAAGGAATACGAGTAGAGGTGGGACGGAACGTCGCAGGCCGCGCCAGGAAAGGTGTTGTGGCGCCAGGTCCCGCCGAATCCGTCGGCTCGGTCGAAGATCGTGAACTCGTAGCCCGCGTCGGCGAGCTGGATCCCCATCGCGATGCCGCCGGCGCCGGCGCCGATGATCCCGACCGAGGGCTTCGGGCCCACTATGCCCACTGCGCAAAGTACGGTCGCCCGGGCCGGCTCTTTTCCACCAGGATGAACACCACGCCCCATGGATCGACGAACCAGGTGGTACGAAGCCGCGCCACGTCCGCGATTCCGCTGACCAGGAAGCGCACCCCCTTGGACTCCAGTTCCGCGCGCGTGGCGTCGATGTCCGCACAGATCAGCCCGATGTGCGAGAGCCCGGGGTCGGTCAGCGTCCGGCCGTCATCGGGCGGCCCGTTTTCGACTCCGAGGTATTCGATCACCTCGAGCACCCCGTCGCCGTCGTCTTCGAATCCGAGGATGGCCGCTTTCATGCTGGGATCGGCCATCAAATCACCCATGTCCTCGCGAATGTCGTTGCCGGACATGACATACGGCGGCGAGAGGACGCGCAGGCCCAACACGTCTCGGTAGAACGCCACCGCGGCCTCGCAATCCGGAACGCACACCCCGGTGTGAGCCAAACCGGTAATCACGTTCTCACCTTACGTCGTCCGGCCCACCCGCCCATCCGGCGGCGGCAGAACCGAATGAGTATGTTTTGGGCCATGCCTTCCAACGACGAAGAGACCCGCTCATGGTCGGAGGGTGACGTCCCGGATCAGAGCGGCCGCGTGGTCGTCGTCACCGGCGCCAACACCGGCATCGGTTACGAGGCTGCGGCCGTACTGGCCTACCGCGGCGCCCACGTCGTGCTCGCGGTGCGCAACCTGGAGAAGGGCAATGCGGCGCTGTCGCGCATCGTCGCCGCCAGTCCGCGCGCGGATGTCACGTTGCAGCATCTGGATCTGACCTCCCTGGACTCCATCCGCTCGGCCGCCGACGCGCTACGCGCGGCCTACCCGCGTATCGACCTGCTGATCAACAACGCGGGGGTGATGTGGACGCCCAAGCAGGTCACGCAGGACGGGTTCGAATTGCAGTTCGGCACCAACCATCTGGGGCACTTCGCGCTGACCGGGCTGCTCCTGGAAAGCCTGCTGGTGGTGCGGGATTCGCGGGTGGTGACGGTCAGCAGCCTCGGGCACCGACTGCGGGCGGCGATTCACTTCGACGACCTGCAATCCGAACACGGCTACGACCGGATCGCCGCCTACGGGCAATCCAAGCTGGCCAACCTGCTGTTCACCTACGAGCTGCAGCGACGGCTGGCGGCCAAGCCCGACGCGAAGACCATTGCCGTCGCGGCGCACCCGGGCGGTTCCAACACAGAGCTGGCCCGCAACCTGCCGAGCGTCTTCCGTCCGGTGAAGGCCGTGCTGGCCCCCGTGCTGTTCCAGAGCCCGGCCATGGGCGCGCTGCCCACACTGCGGGCCGCCACCGACCCTGCCGTCGAGGGCGGCCAGTACTACGGCCCGTCCGGCTTCCTCGAGCAGCGGGGCCGCCCGAAGCTGGTGAAATCCAGCGCCCAGTCCCACGACGAGAAGCTGCAGCGCCGGCTCTGGGCCGTCTCCGAGGAACTCACCGGCGTCAGCTTCCCGGTCTGACGCGCGGATAATGGCTTCGATGCGTTCAGTCGCCGAACATCAGCGGGTCGTCACCGAGTTGATCCGTGCGCGCCCGCCGGTCTCGGTTCCCCTAACCGACGCTCAGGGCATGGTCTTGGCCGAGGACGTGGTGGCGCCGCTGGCGTTGCCGGTCTTCGACAACTCCGCGATGGATGGCTACGCGGTGCTCGCCGAAGACACGACCGGGGCCACGCCGGAGAATCCGGTGGTGTTGCGCGTCGCCGAGGACATTCCGGCCGGGCGCACCGACGAACTGACGTTGCAGCCGGGGACGGCGCACCGCATCATGACGGGCGCACCGCTGCCGGCGGGGGCTACGGCCGTCGTGCCGGTGGAGGACACCGACGGCGGCGTGGACGTGGTGTCGATCCGCGCGCCCCGCGAGGCGGGCAGGCACATCCGCCGCGCGGGTGAGGACGTCTCCCCCGGCACCACGGTCTTGCGCCAGGGTCAGGTCGTGACGCCGGCCGTGCTCGGCCTGGTGGCGGCGCTGGGCATCGCCGAATTGCCGGTGATCCCGCGCCAGCGGGTGCTGGTGATCTCGACCGGATCGGAGCTGGTGACACCGGGCACGGCGCTGCTGCCGGGGCAGATCTACGAGTCCAACTCGATCATGCTGGCCGGCGCCGTCCGGGACGCGGGTGCGGATCTGGTAGCCGTCGCGACGGCGGAAGACGAAGTGGCCCAATTCAGTTCGATCATCGACCGATACGCGGGCGACACCGACCTGATCATCACCAGTGGCGGCGTCAGCGCCGGCGCCTACGAGGTGGTCAAGGACGCGTTCGGGCGCGAGGGCGACCAGGGCGTGGAATTCGTCAAGGTCGCCATGCAGCCGGGCATGCCGCAGGGCGTGGGACGGGTTGCCGGCGCCACGATCGTCACGCTGCCCGGCAACCCGGTCAGCGCCCTGGTGTCTTTCGAGGTGTTCATCCGGCCCGCGCTGCGTAGGGCGATGGGCCTGCCGGACCCGGAACGCCCGCACCGCACGGCGGTCCTCGCCGAGTCGCTGACGTCGCCGCCCGGCAAGCGACAGTTCCGGCGCGCGGTGCTCAACCAGGACGCCAGCACGGTCACCAGTTACGGACCACCGGCGTCTCACCACCTGCGCTGGTTGGCATCGGCGAACGGACTGCTGGACATCCCCGAGGACGTCGTCGAGGTGCCCGAGGGAACCCAACTGCAGGTCTGGGACCTGCGTTAGCGGGCTCACTAGGCCGCGGGCGTGGCCACGTCGCGATGGAACTCGTCGGCCTTGTCGAAAGCCCCACAGCGCCAACGCACCGAACAGGGCGGCGACGGACCTTGCCAGGCCGACCGTCGTTCCGGCCACGACATAGCCCGCCACGGTGACCGGGATCAGCCGGCGGCTGCCCCAGCGGGGCAGCGCCCAGTGGCTGAGCAGGGTGGCCACCACCGATCCCAGCGGCGCGCCGAACAGCGCCGTTCCAAGCGCCGCGTCGGAAAGGCCGAGCTCGGCCTTGACGTGGGGAATGTGAGCGGCCCAGGAGGAGAACACCAGACCGTGCGCGATGAATACGGCGGTGACCGTGACTTTCACCCCAAGCAGCTGTGGTGCTCGCCAATCGTCCGATTGCATGTCGAAGGTGGGCGTTCCCTCTGCGGGCGGCCACGAATCAGTCGTGCGCTCCGTAAGATGGCCGCGTGGCACGACGCCCTCGCACTATCGGCCCCTCTGCTCAGGATCCGGGCTTCAGCCCGCAGCATGCGCTGGACCTGGTGCGCTCCGCCATCCCACCGGTGCATCCGGCGGGACGTCCGTTCATCGGCGCCGGACTGGCGCTGGCCCTCGTGGGGCGCAAGCACCGATGGGTGCGACGGGCGGGCCTGCTGGCCGCGGGCGCCTGCGCGGGTTTCTTCCGTCACCCACCGCGAGTGCCGCCCACCCGGTCCGGCGCGATCGTCGCACCCGCCGACGGCGAGATCTGCGTGATCGACTTCGCCGCCCCGCCGGCCGAACTGAGCATGGGCGACGGGCCATTGCCGCGAGTCAGCATCTTCCTGTCGCTGTTGGACGCCCATGTGCAGCGCGCCCCGGTTAGCGGCGAGGTGCTCGCCGTGCAGCACCGGCCGGGCCGATTCGGCTCGGCCGACCTGGCCACGGCGAGCACCGAGAACGAACGCACCAGCCTGCACCTGCGCACCGCCGACGGCGCGGACGTCATCGCGGTGCAGGTCGCCGGGTTGCTCGCCCGGCGCATCATCTGCGACGCCCACGTCGGGGACAAGCTGTCGATCGGTGACACGTACGGCCTGATCCGGTTCGGATCCCGGCTGGACACCTATCTGCCTGCGGGGTCGGAACCGCTGGTGAAAGTCGGCCAGCGCGCGATCGCCGGCGAGACCGTCTTGGCCGAACTGCGATGATCAGCAAGCCGCGCGGGCGCCCGGCGGTCAACCTGCAGATCCTGCCGAGCGCCATGACGGTGCTCTCCATCTGCGCGGGACTGACTTCGATCCGGTTCGCCCTCGAACACCAGCCCAAGGCCGCGATGGCGCTGATCGCCGCGGCCGCCATCCTCGACGGACTCGACGGGCGGGTGGCGCGCATCCTGGACGCCCAGTCGCGGATGGGCGAAGAGATCGACTCGCTGGCCGACGCGGTGAACTTCGGCGTGACCCCGGCGATCGTGCTCTACGTGACGCTGCTGACCACGTCGCCGGCCGGGTGGGTGGTGATCTTGCTTTATGCCGTCTGCGTGGTGTTGCGGCTGGCGCGATTCAACGCCCTGCAAGACGACGGCACCCAGCCCTCCTACGCGCACGAATTCTTCGTCGGCATGCCCGCGCCGGCCGGCGCGATCTCGATGATCGGTCTCATCGGGCTCAAGCTGCAGTTCGGCGACGGCTGGTGGACGTCGCCGCTGTTCCTGTGCATCTGGATCACCGGGACCTCGATCCTGATGGTCAGCAAGATCCCGATGCGCAAGATGCACGCGGTCGCGGTGCCGCCGAGTTGGGCGGCACCCCTGCTGGCGGTCCTGGCCATCTGCGCGGCCGCGGCGGTGCTGGCGCCCTATCTCTTGATCTGGGTGATCATCGTCGCCTACCTGTGTCACGTGCCGTTCGCCATCCGCAACTCGCGCTGGCTGGCCGCGCACCCCGAGGCGTGGGACGACGAACCCCGGCAACGCCGCGCGGCGCGGCGGGCGATCCGCCGGGCACAGCCCAACCGCCGGTCGGTGGCGCGGCTGGGTCTGCGCAAGCCGGGCAGGCGCTTGCCGTGAGTCGCTCCGGCGGCGACGCAGACCGCTCCGCCTCGATCCGTCAGCTGACCCTGACCGCCCGGCTGAACACCTCGGCCGTCGACTCCCGTCGCGGCGTCATTCGGTTGCATCCGAACGCCATTGCCGCACTGGGGATTCGGGAGTGGGACGCGGTGTCGCTGATCGGGTCTCGCACCACGGCGGCCGTCGCGGGCCTGGCCGGCCCGGGCACACCGGTCAGCACCGTGCTGCTCGATGACGTCACGCTGTCCAACGCGGGACTGCGCGAGGGAACCGCGGTGGTCGTCGGCGCGGTCACCGTCTACGGCGCGCGGTCGGTGACGCTGTCCGGCTCGGCGCTGGCCACCCAGTCGGTCACGCCCGTCACGCTGCGACAAGCCTTGCTGGGCAAGGTGATCACCGTCGGCGACGCCGTGTCGCTGCTGCCCCGCGACCTCGGTCCAGGCACCTCGACGTCGGAGGCCACCCGCGCGCTGGCCACCGCGGTGGGCATCAGCTGGACCTCGGAACTGCTCACCGTCACCGGCGTCGAACCCGAGGGACCGGTGAGCGTGCAACCCAACTCGCTGGTCACCTGGGGCGCCGGTGTTCCGTCCGGCGCCGGGGCATCGCCGCACATTTCGGTCGAGATCGCCAGGCCGGAGATGGTCGTCGAGGAATTGAAAGGCACGCAGCCGCAGGCGGCCAAGCTCGTCGAATGGCTCAAGCTGGCCCTGGATGAACCGCACCTGCTCAAAACCCTGGGTGCCGATGCCAACCTGGGTGTGCTGGTATCGGGCCCGGCCGGTGTGGGCAAGGTGACGCTGGTGCGTGCGGTGTGCGGTGACCGCAGGCTGGTCACGCTGGACGGCCCGGAGGTCGGCGCGCTGGGCGCCGAGGATCGGCTCAAGGCAGTCGCTTCGGCGGTGCAGACGGTCCGCGACGGGGGCGGCATGCTGCTGATCACCGACGTCGACGCCCTGCTGCCCGCCACCGCCGAGCCGGTGGCCTCGCTGATCCTGGGCGAGCTGCGTACCGCCGTGGCCAGCGAGGGCGTCGCCCTGATCGCCACGTCGGCGCGGCCCGACCAGCTCGATGCCCGGCTGCGGGCCCCCGATCTGTGCGACCGCGAGCTGGGCCTGCCGCTCCCCGACGCCGGCACCCGCAAAGCGCTGCTGGAATCGCTGCTGCGAAACGTGCCGACCGGCGATCTCGACCTCGACGAAATCGCTTCTAGGACACCGGGTTTCGTCGTCGCCGACCTGGCCGCGCTGGTGCGCGAGGCGGCGCTGCGGGCGGCGTCGCGGGCCAGCGCCGACGGCCGGGCGCCCGAGCTGAAACAGGAGGACCTGACCGGTGCGTTGACCGTCATCAGGCCGCTGTCCCGCTCGGCCAGTGAGGAAGTCAGCGTCGGCAACATCACGCTCGACGACGTCGGTGACATGGCCGAGGCCAGACAGGCGCTGACCGAGGCCGTGTTGTGGCCGCTGCAGCACCCCGACACCTTCGCGCGGCTGGGGGTGGAGCCGCCGCGCGGGGTGCTGCTGTACGGGCCGCCGGGCTGCGGCAAGACCTTCATCGTGCGGGCGCTGGCCAGCACCGGACAGCTGTCCGTGCACGCCGTGAAGGGCTCCGAGCTGATGGACAAATGGGTGGGCAGCTCCGAAAAGGCTGTGCGCGAGCTGTTTCGGCGCGCCCGGGATTCGGCGCCGTCGCTGGTGTTCCTCGACGAGGTGGATGCGCTGGCGCCGCGGCGCGGGCAGAGCTTCGATTCGGGCGTGACCGATCGAGTGGTGGCCGCGCTGCTGACCGAGCTCGACGGCGTCGACCCGCTGCGCGACGTGGTCGTGCTGGGCGCCACCAACCGGCCCGACCTCATCGATCCCGCGCTACTGCGCCCGGGCCGGCTGGAGCGGCTGGTCTTCGTCGAGCCGCCCGACGGCGCGGCCCGTCGCGAAATCCTGGGCACGGCAGGCAAATCCATTCCGCTGAGCGCCGACGTCGATCTGGACCAGGTGGCGGCCGGACTCGAGGGCTACAGCGCCGCCGACTGCGTCGCGCTGCTGCGAGAGGCCGCACTGACCGCCATGCGTCGATCCATCGACGCCACCGACGTCACGGCCGCCGACCTCGCGGCGGCACACCAAAACGTCCGCCCCTCGTTGGATCCCACCCAAGTCGAGTCGCTAAGGGCGTTCGCCAAAGCTCTGTAGCACGGCCAGGGCCGAGGCCGCCACGTCCCTTTCGAGCCAGGCCGGCATCGGGTCGTCGTGCGCGTGGCGCCGCACCACGGCGTAGGGCAGGTCGGCGACCGCCCGCGCGACGGCGTCGATCGATCGCGCCTTGGTGTTCCCATACAGCTGCCGGGCCAGATCCGCGACGCGCTGCGTCAGCGGGGCGTTCATCGCGGCGAGCGTCCGCTGGAATGCCGCGTCCGGCTCGTCGTCGAGCAGATCACCGGGCCGGATCGTCAACAACAGCCGGGCATCCTCGGGCAGGGCGCGGGCGAAGCCGACGGCGGACACGGCCATCGCCACGGCGGTGTCCGTCGGGGTGTCGCCGTCGGCGGCGAGGGCCCGCGCCTGGAAGCGTTCCAGCGCGCGCAGCCACGCCGCGGTCAGGATGCCGTCGCGGTTGCCGAATCGGTGATACAGCGTGCCCGCGGGCGCGCCACTGGCTCTCGCGATGGCGGCCACGCTGGGCGCGCGCGGGCCGCCGTCGAGCACCAGCGCTCGGGCTGCGTCGAGGATCACATCGGTTTCGTGCTTCCGTGGAGGTGCCACGATCTAGTACATTCCTTCTATATGGAACGATTACCCTATATCGACGAGCATGCCATAACCATCGACGCCGGCCGCGAAGACGCGTGGGCGGGGCTGCTGCGGGTGATGTGCCGCGATGCGCACGACCCGTCGACCGTGCCGTTCGGCTTCACCCTGGACGAGGCCCGACCACCGGCACGATTCGCGCTCAAGGGCCGCCACTGGTTCGCCGTCTACCGATGGGTCTTCGAGTTGGACGCGCTCGACGGCCCCGCGCGCACCCGGCTGCGGGCGGGGACCTGGGCGGACTTCCCCGGTATCCATGGCAAGGCCTATCGGGCGCTGGTGATCGGCACCGGCGGGCACCGGATCGTCGTGCGGCGGACCCTGAAACGTGTTGCCGCGGCGGTGCTTGACGCGCGGGCGCAGACCGGCGAGGCCGCGGCCGACTACGTGGACGTCTTCGAGGTGCCCATCGCCGCCGGCGACGCACGCACCGCAGAACAAGCCTTTCGCGACGGGCTCGGTAACAGGCCGGGAGCGGGCGGGCGCCTGGTGCTGTGGATCCACCACCACGTCTTGAGGTTGCGGCTGGGTCCGCCCCGCTCCGCCGGTCACCTCATCGGCTGGCCGATCGTTCGTTCGGATCCCGACGAGCTGGTGTTGGCGACGCGCGGGCCGCTGATGCGCGGCGAGCTGACGCTGCGCCGCCAGGACGGCCGGCGGGCGGTCCTCACCACCCGTCTGCACTACCGCCGCCGGGTCGCCGCCAAGGCGGTCTGGGCGTTGGTCGGTCCCGTGCATCGGATGGTGGCGCCCCGGCTGATGCGGCGCAGCGCGAGCCGAGGCGTCCGCGCCATGGCGGAGATGAGTTAGTCCGCATAACCAAACGAGCGGCCGAACTGTGGGAACTCTCCGAAACGCTCTGCGCCACAACATGATCACTCATAGCTCGGGAAGCGGAGACCATTCGCGGGACAGCCGCGCGGTGAAGCGGGGCGGCCGGTGCTCGAGGAATGCGGCGACGCCCTCGGCGGCGTCACCGCCGCCCATCACCCGTTCGTGCAGAAGGGTTTCCAGCGCGGCGACCTGTCGCGGCGTGTAGCGATTGATCGCGCTGTCCCACAGCAGGCGTTTGCACAGCGCGGCCGACATCGGCGCCACGTTGACGGCGATGTCGCGCGCCACGGTCAGCGCGTGGTCGAGCACCTGCTCGGCGGGCAACGCGCGGTTGGCGATCCCGAGCGCGGTGGCCTCGGCACCGCCGAACGTGCGGCCGGTGATCAGGATGTCGGCGGCCACCCCCAGGCTGGTCAGCTGGGCCAGCGTCCAGTGCGCCATGCAGTCGGGTAACACACCCCGGCGGACCTGCACCGCACCGTATTTCGCGTCCTCGGCGACGAGCCGGATGTCCGCTTGCAGCGCGATGGTCAGCCCGATGCCGATGGCGTGGCCGTTGACGGCGGCGATCACCGGTTTGCGCAACTCGAACGCCGCCGGGTTGATCGGCGAAGCCGAGAACGTGCCGTCGTCCGCGGGTGCATCGAACGGGCTTGTGTCGCCAGAGAAATCGGCCCCGGCGCAAAAGGCGCGCCCGGCGCCGGTGAGCACGATGGCCCGGACGTCGTCGTCCTCGTCGCAATCCCGATAGGCCCGGCTCAGCAGCGCGCCCATCCCGGCGGTGTAGGCGTTGAGACGGTCGGGCCGGTTGAGCGTGAGCACCGCCACGCCCGAATCGATTTCGACGGTCAGGTCGGTGCTCATGGCAGCGCGGGCACCCGGTGCAGGGCGCCGATCATGTCGGCGACGTCGGCGGGGCGGGGGGCGTAGCCGGGGAAGTAGCAGCACACCTCGTCGGCGTGCTCGCCGAACCGGGCGGCGATCTGCTGCGCGCATTCCTCGGGCGTTCCGACGATCCCGATCCGGGCAACCATCTCGTCGGTGACCAGCCGGCGCATCTCGGCGAAGCGGCCCTGCTTGGACAGCGCGTTGAGTTCGGGTTGGACGTCGGCCCAGCCCTCGACCTGCAGCACGGGCAGGTAGGCCGGCGTCGAGCCGTAGAACGCGATCAGGGCAGCCACCCCGTCGAGCGCGGTCGCCAGGTCGGCCTCGTCGCGGCCGACGGCAACCATGGCCTGGGCGACGATCTGGAACTCATCGAACCCCCGCCCGGAGCGGCGCAGCCCCTCGCCGATTGCGGGCACGGTGCGTTCGGCGAAGTGGTTGGCGCTGTTGAACGGCATCACCAGGAGGCCGTCGGCGACCTCGGCGGCGGTGCGCGTCATCACCGGCCCCAGCGCGCCCAACAGCACCGGCGGGGGTCCGAACGGGTTGGGGCCGGGGTTGAAGTTGGGCGCCATGATGGTGTGCGTGTAGAACTCGCCGCGAAAGTCCAAGCGCGCCTGACCTTCCCAAGCAGCGAAGATCGCCTTGATCGCGGCGATGGCTTCGGACATCCGCGGCGCCGGCCTGTCCCAACTACTGCCATAACGCTTTTCGATGTGCGCCTTGATCTGCGACCCCAGGCCGAGGCGGAACCGGCCGCCGCTGTAGAGCTGCAGGTCATAGGCGGAGTGCGCCATGTGCAACGGACTGCGTGGCGGGGCGATCGCCACGTTGGTCATCAAGTCCAGGCCGGTCGTTCCGGCCGCGATCAGCAGCGGGAAGAAGACGTCGTGCTGGCCCTCGAAGGTGAACAATCCGTCCGCGCCGGTCGCGGCGATCTCGGCGGCCCTCGCCGCCGCCTGCACCGGTGAACCGCTGACCTGAAGCTGTACCTTCATGCACCCGCCCTTCACGCGCCCGGTCACTCGGAAAGCTGAAACTCCACCACTTCGGCGACCGCGTCCACGGCTTCGCGCAGCGCGGCAAGGCGGTCGGCGGCCCCGGGCGCCGACAGCACCGAGTAGCGGTCGGCGGTGCCGATGGGAATGCGAGACGCCAACGCGAACAAGCGCTGCCCCACCGGACCGGTCCGGTCATGCCCGAGTATTACCTCGCGACCCGGGAGCTTGATGTCGCGCGCCTGCGCGATCCGCTCGAAGAGGGCCATGGCGCGGTCTTCGACGTCGAGCAGCTCGGCGTCCGACACCGCATCGCCGGGCTCGTCGGGCCACAGCTCGACCGCCGCTCGCGGATACGGGTCGTCGGGCAGCCACTCGGACACCCGAATACGTTCTCCCGTACGGCAATTCATCGTGTATCGCCCCTCGCCATGGTCGATGCAGTCGGCAATCCGGGACAAAACGCCGATGTCGCAACGCGCATCACCGCCACCCACCTCGCGTCCGCGCGAAATCAGTACCACCCCGAAGGGATCACCGGTGTCCATGCAGTGCCGCACCAGCGCGCCGTAGCGTGGCTCGAAGATCCGCAACGGCAGGTCCTGGTCGGGCAGCAAAGCCGACTCCAGCGGAAACATCGCCAGCTCGAGGGATTCGGTCATCAGATCTCCAGTTCGGCCACCAGCGCGTCGACGACCGCACGCAGGTCGCCGTCATGTTCTTCGGCCACCCTGCGCTGCCGCTGGTAGGACGCGCCCTGCCGCGGGATGTCGGCCACCGCGGCCAGCTCGTCGACGCAATTCAACTTCTTGGCCACCGGCTCCAGCCGGTTCAGCACCTCGTCGAGATCCTCGGTGACCAACCGCTCGTTGCTGTCGGCGTCGAGGATGATCACCGCGTCCAGGCCGTAGCGGGCGGCGCGCCACTTGTTCTCCTGGTTGTGCCACGGCGGCATGCTCGGCAACGACTCGTCGGCCTCGAGTCTGCGGTCCAGGTCGACCACCAGGCAATGGGTCAGCGCGACCAGCGCGCCCAGCTCGCGCAGGTTGGACACGCCGTCGCAGATCCGCATTTCGAGGGTGCCCAAGTGTGGTGAAGGCCTGATGTCCCAACGGACTTCGTCGACGTGGTCGATGATGCCGGTCTTCTTCTGGTCGTAGACGAAACGTTCGAACTCCGCCCACGTCTGGAATTGGAACGGCAGCCCGGCGGTCGGCAGTTGCTGAAACATCATCGCGCGGTTGCTGGCGTATCCGGTGTCCACGCCCGTCCACCACGGCGACGACGCCGACAGCGCCAGCAGGTGCGGGTAATAGTTGAGCAGCGACGTCATGATCGGCATCACCTTGTTCGGCGAGGAGATGCCGACGTGCACGTGGACACCCCAGATCAGCATCTGCCGTCCCCACCATTGGGTGCGCTTGATGAGTTCGGCATAGCGCGGGGCGTCGGTGAACTTCTGAGAACTCCACTGCGCGAACGGGTGTGCGCCGGCGCAGAACAGCTCCATGCCGCGATCCCGGACGACGCGGCGCGCCGGCCCGATGGTCTGGCGCAGGTCCTCCATGGCCTCGCCCGCGGTGCGGCAGATGCCGGTGACCACCTCGACGGTGTTGCGCAGCAATTCCTTGTGCACGCGCGGGTTTTCGCCGATCTCGGCGATCACCGCGGTGGCTTCGTTGCTCAGGTCGCGGGTGTGCGCGTCGACGAGCGCGAACTCCCACTCGACCCCGAGGGTCGGCCGTGGTGAACGGGCGAAGTCGATGCGCGAGTTGGCCCTGTTAACCGGCACCGATGACACCGCACGCCACCCGCTTGCCGGGGTCACCGGTACTCGTCGTCATGTCGTTCGGGCCCGGCGTGCCACTGGTCTGGTTGCTGCCCGCTGAAGGGGCGTTGGCGGAACTTGCCGCACCGGCGTGAATGATGATCGCGGTCTTCTGCCCCGTGAGCAGGTCCTGCATGGCGAACGCGTCCGTGGTGGTCATCATCGTTCCGGAGCCGTCCTTGCGGACCTGCAAGGGGGGCAGGTCTCCACTGGCGGGCTCGCCGGTGTGACCGGGGGCCTGGAAATGGTCGCCGGCGGAAAGGAAGTCCCCCGGGGCGCCGCCGGTCGGGGCCACCGAGTTGGGCTCGCACTTGCCGACTTTGTGGATGTGCACGTCGTGGAAGCCGGGCGTAAGCACGCCGTTGGCGGTCGTCTCGATGGTGATGGTGGCGTAGCCGTTGTTGAATTCGAATTTCGCGGTGGCGACCTGGGTGCCGTCCGGCGCCTTCAGGTGCGTGATCATGCCCGGGGCCGCCTCGGCTCCGGGCTCCGAGGCTTTGTCGCCCGACGGTGACGGCGATCCGGTCCACACCGCGGGGGTGGTGCCCGGAACCGACGACGCGTGCTGGGGCGACGAACAGGCGCCTAGCAGCAGGGCGCAACCGGCCAGAACCAACGGGGGCAGCTTAGGCATAGCCAGCAGCCTATCGCGCAGTCAGCCCGCGACGAGGACGATGACACCCGGCGGCTCGCCGCTGAGCGCGGGAATTCGCGGTTCGACGGGTGCGCCCAGGCTCTTGCCCACCGCATCGGCCGTCGCGTGCTCGTCACCGGCGTCGGTGTAGTAAACCGTGGTGGCCGAGACGTCGGGCACGGTCATGTTGTCGACTTTGGTGACTTTGAATCCGGCTGACGTCAGCTGGTCCTTGGTGCGCGCTGCCACACCCTCTTTCGAGGAGATGTTGTAGATCTGCACCTCGGCCTGGGTGCTCGCCGGCTTGTTGGTGGCGGACGTCGTCGCCGAGCTGGTTTGGCTGGCGCTGGACACCGCTGACGCGGAATCGTCGTCAGAGCTCCCGGAAGACCCCAGCGCCTGCCAACCGAGCAGCAGGAAAATGACGCCGAGGAACAACAGCACCATCACCATTGCCCGCAGCGGCAGCCCGGTGGAGTCGGGAACTCGTTCTTTCATCGAGCCCTACTGTAACGAGTCAGGTCACCTCGAAGCCGAGGCGCCGCGCCGCGCGGGCCTTCTGCCTGCTGGCGCGCAGCCGGCGCAGCCGTTTCACCAGCATGGGGTCGGCGGCCAGGGCCTCGGGCCGGTCGACGAGCGAATTGAGCACTTGGTAGTAACGCGTCGCCGACATCGAGAACAACTCCTTGATGGCGTCTTCCTTCACGCCCGCGAACTTCCACCACTGGCGCTCGAAGGCCAGGATGTCGTGCTCGCGGCGGGTCAGCCCATCTGCGATCTCAGAGTCGTCCCCCGATCGATTTGCCCGCGCCATGGCGCTGTCCATATCGCTTCCCCTGGACCCTTCCGGCGAATTCCGAACTGCTCGAATGACTTGACTTAGCTAAGGGCGTGTTTCGGCGAATATTGAAACACGCGCCAAACCCTCAAGCCGTCATCCAGACCCGCGAGTCGGCCGATTGACCAAGATTGCCCAGACCGATCGCAGGCTGGGTGCCCCACCGGCGTGCGGTAGCTTAGCCGACCATGGCAGTCGTTGCGATCCGCATCGTGGGAGATCCCGTCCTGCACACCCCGACACAGCCGGTGCCAGTCGCTGCCGACGGCTCGCTGCCGGCGGATCTGGCCGAGCTGATCGCGAACATGTACGACACCATGGATGCGGCGCACGGGGTCGGGCTGGCCGCCAACCAGATCGGGGTCGGCTTGCGGGTCTTCGTCTACGACTGCGCCGAAGAGCGGGGCCGCACCGACCGCCGGCGCGGTGTCGTCGTCAACCCGGTCCTGGAAACCTCCGAGATACCGGAGACCATGCCCGACCCGGACAACGACGACGAGGGCTGCCTGTCGGTGCCCGGCGAGTCCTTCCCCACCGGCCGCGCCAAGTGGGCCCGTGTCACCGGCCTCGACGCCGACGGCAAGCCGGTCACCATCGAAGGCAACGACCTGTTCGCGCGCATGCTGCAGCACGAGACCGGGCACCTGGATGGTTTCCTGTACCTGGATCGCCTCATCGGGCGGCACGCCCGCAGCGCGAAACGCGCCGTCAAATCCCACAACTGGGGCGTTCCCGGCCTCTCCTGGACACCCGGCGAGGGACCAGATCCGTTCGGTCACTGATGGTTTCGTGGCCCGACCCGGGAACCAGGGTGACGGTTCGTTATCGCCGCCCGGCCGGTTCGGTGCCGCCGTTGACCGATGCGGTCGGCCACCTGCTCGCGGCCGACCCGATGGTGCGGGTGCGGACGAAGACCGGCGCGATCGTCGAGTTCGCCCCCTCCGATGCGGTCGCGCTGCGGGTGCTCACCGACACTCCGGTCCGCACGTCGCATATCCGCGCGCTCGAGCATGCCGCCGCCGCGGCCTGGCCGGGCGCGGAGCATCTGTGGCTGGACGGCTGGCTGCTGCGGGCCGGTCTCCCTACCAGTAAGGGCGTCGGGCTCGCCGCGAATTCCGCAGTGCCGCTGGGTCTTTCCGCTCAAGCGAGCACCGTGCCCGCGATCGTCGACTGGTATGAAGACCGCGGCCTGACGCCACGACTTGCCGTGCCCGACCGGGTGCTGGTGCTCCCGCCCGGCTTGGCGGTCGAACGCACGGAACAGGTTGTGGTGCGCGATCTTTCCGGCGTGGCCGTCCGCGATGCCGGCCGGTCCGTCACAGTGTCACCGCGCCCCGATGACGCGTGGCTGCGGATATCCGGTGGCACGGTTGCGGTCGAGGTGCTCACCGCCGTCATCGACGGCGAGCTCGCGTTCGGGATGCAAGGCGACATCGCGGTCGCGCGTGCCGCCGTGACCGAGGCGCCCGATGGCGCGCGATGGGTGGGCGTCTCGGCCGTGCGCTCCGCGACGGGAGCCGGCGAGCGGTCGGCGGCGGAAGTATGCGAGGCGTTGTTGGCCTGGGGCGCCGATCGCGGTGCGACGCGCGGCTATATGCGAGTGCCCGACACCGGCGCGACGACGTTCTTCGCGGTGCTGGGATTCCGCCTGCACCACCGCCGTCGCTACCTCCCGGTGCCGCGGGCTAGCGTCTAGCCATGCCCGAGCCGACTATTGATGGCGGCGATCAGCCGCTTCCGGCTTCGCCGCGCTCGCGATCGCTGCTGCGGATAGCGACCTGGAATGTCAACTCGATTCGTTCCCGGCTGCCCCGCGTCACCGACTGGCTGGCCCGCGCCGATGTCGACGTGCTGGCCATGCAGGAAACCAAATGCTCCGACGGACAGTTCCCCACGTTGCCGTTCTTCGAACTCGGCTACGAGGTGGCCCACGTCGGTTTCAACCAGTGGAACGGCGTGGCGATCGCCTCACGCGTCGGCCTCGACGATGTGCAGATCGGATTCGACGGCCAGCCCACCTGGAGCAGCAAGCCAGAAGTCGCCGCCACCGCGGAAGCCCGTGCCGTGGCCGCCACTTGCGGCGGCATCCGGGTATGGAGCCTCTACGTTCCCAACGGCCGGTCTCTGGGCGACCCGCATTACACGTACAAACTCGAATGGCTTGCCGCATTGCGTAATTCGGCGTCGCACTGGTTGCGCGACGATCCCACCGCGGCGATCGCGCTCGCCGGCGACTGGAATATCGCCCCGCAAGACGACGACGTCTGGAGTATGGAGTTCTACACCGGCGCCACGCATGTCTCCCAGCCGGAGCGCGACGCGTTCCACGCCATTGTCGAGGCGCAATTCACCGATGTGGTACGCCCTTTCACGCCGGGGCCCGGTGTCTACACGTACTGGGACTACACCCAATTGCGGTTCCCGAAGCGACAAGGCATGCGCATCGATTTCATCCTGGGCTCACCGGCTTTGGCGGGCCGCGTTGTCGACGCGCAGATCGTCCGCGAAGAACGCAAAGGCAAGGCGGCCAGCGATCACGCGCCGGTGCTCATCGATGTGAGGCGTGACGGGCCACGTCCATAACGGCCGGGCGGACCGCACCTCACATCAAGCTCAGGCAATTCTCATGCGGATTCTCGTTGTATGCGCGATGACATGGTGGCAGGCTTTGAAAATCACAGCAAAGACAGGGAGTCATCATGAGTGTCATCGGCGGAGCAGTCCGCGGCGTGAGTCAGGCGGTGAACCGCGCGGCGACCGCGACGACCGCGGCCGCCGGTGCCGTGGGTGGCGCGGCGGTCAACGGTGTCATCGGCGGCGTCACCGGAGCCGCGGAGGGCGTCAAGCGCGGCATGAACAGCGGTAGCCACTCGGCGCCCGCGGCGGCGCTTGCCTTCGGCGCGCTGGGCGTCGCCGGATTGGTCGAGTGGCCGCTGCTGCTGGCGGTCGGTGGCAGCGCTCTGCTGTTGCAGAAGTTGAGCCGCAAGCAGGAGGGCGAGACCCGCGCGGCCAAGGCGAACCTCAAGGCGGTGCCCGCGCAGCCGGCGCCGCGAAAATCGGCGCCCGCGAAAACTCCCGCCAAGTCCACGGCCAAGAAAACGACCGGACGCCGGGCGGGCGCCACGAAGTTGCGCAGCACCAACTAACGCCGCTCAGCCGGTCGCTTGGCTATACCGCCGGGTCCAGTTGCCGCAACGGCAGGCGCACCACCCGGTCGTTGGAGTGGGCGGATGGATCCGGACAGATCGGGCCCCGAACCGACCGGGCCCGCGCCGTCGCACCGAGACGAGGCACCCGATCGTCGTGCCGGATCTCGACAACCCCGACGCGCCACAACAGCGCATAGAGTTCGATTAGCGGCACCCTCAGCACCGAAGCAAACGACGAAACTAGCGGATCGCCCCCGGTGTCGGTCATCGTCGACATAAGTCCGACGGTGGACGCGCGACCCAGCGAGATGGGAAACCCTTCGTTACCGAAAGGCAAATGATGGCGGAAAAGAAGTCGCGGCGCGGCACATCCCAGCGCGAGGCGGTGGAGAAGGTCCGCGAGGGCGAAACCTTTGTGGTGAACCTGCCGGCGGTCGGCCAGGTGGAAATCCCCAGGCCAGAGCAGCTGGCGTACTTCGGCGGCCTGGCGGCGCTGGCGGCCCTCGAACTCATCGACTGGCCGGTGGCCCTGGTCATCGCCGCCGGACATTTTTTGGCAAGCAACCACCACAACAAGCTGCTGGAGGAGCTCGGCGAGGCGATGGAGGAGGCCTAGCCGGTCAGCTCGCGGCCGAGCTTCCCGCGACCGCATGGTCGAAACGCAGGGTGACCCGGGTGCCGGCCGGGGTGCGCCGCGTCTCGACGTCGTCGGCCAACCCGCTCATCAGGGTGAGCCCGCGCCCGCGCCGGCGGCTGCGCAGGCTGGCCGACGAATCCCCGACCCACCGCCCGGTGTCACTGACCGTGATCACGACGGTGTCCTGCTGCAGAAAGGCCTCGACCGACACCGTCTCGCGTGGCTCGTTTCGGCTGCCGTGTTCGATCGCGTTGGTGACCGCTTCACCGGTTGCCAGCAGGATGTCCGTTTCGCGGCGCGGCGCTACGACGATGGTGTTCAGCCAATCGCGCAGCTGCTCGCGCGCGACGGGAATCTGAGCGGGTGCGGCCGGCACCACCGTGGCGAAGCTGCCCGCGGCCACGTGGCTCGGCCGTAGCGCGAGCACCACGACGTCGTCGCGGTAGCCCGCGGGCGGGGCCATCCGGGCCAGCAACTCCGCGCAGATCTGTTCCACCGGCAGCCCGGCGCATTGCGCCGCGACCGCCTGTAGCCGGTCGAATCCGTCGTCGAGCGACTCGCCGGACCGTTCGATGAGTCCGTCGGTATAGAGCAGGATCAACCCGCCCGCCGGCAGCTCGGCCGTCGCGGTGTTGCCGGGCGGTTGGTAAGCCGCGTCGTGGACGGCGTTTCCCGTCACCGACACCGGGGCACGCCGGCCGGACTCGAGATAGAACGCCCGCCCGCCGGGCAGCACCAGCAGCGGATAGGGGTGCCCGGCGCAGCTGTAGCTGACGGTGGCGGCGTCGCCGCGGGCTTCGGTGTCGATCTGCGCGTAGGCCACCGTCGCGCAGCGCGCGCCGTCGACGCTGGCGGCGTAGCGGTCCAGCGCGCCCAGCACGGCGTCCGGTTCGCCCGCGGTGAGCGCGGAGGCGGCGACCGCGGCACGCAGCCTGCTCATCACGATCGCTGCGGCCAGGCCGTGCCCGACCACGTCACCGACCGATACCGCGATCCGGCCGGGGTGATCCAGCGGGGTGACCGAATACCAGTCGCCGCCGACCCGCATCGCCTCCCCGGCCGGCTGGTAGACGGCCGCCACGACTGCGGCGGTGGAACCCCGATCCAGGTCGAGCAGGTGTTCCTGGAAGTCGATGGCGATCTCGTGTTCGCGGGCCATCAGACGAACCCGGTCCAGGGCCGAGGAGGTCAGCTCGCCCATGCGGGCGAAGGCTTCGAGTTCGGCGGTGTCGAATGTGCGCGGAGCCGGCCACAGCAACGCCAGCACACCCAGGATGCGGCCGGTGTCATCCCGCAGTGGGTGGACCACGCAGGCGCGGATGCTCGCCGCGCTGTCCCGCACGGCGTGCTCGTACCGCGGGGGCAGCTCGAACGTGTCGCTGACGATCATCGACTCGCCGGTGCGCGCGACATCGGCTCCGATCAACGGGGCGTCGAGTGCGACGACGTGGTAGCGGTCGCGGAATTCCGACGGCAGATCGCCGGCGTATTCGAACCTCAGGTACTGCTCGCCGTCGACGACTCCGATCGCGACCGCACCGGCGTCGCCCGAGCCGAAGGAGGAGCCCAGGAGGGCGTCCATGATTTCGCCGACCGAGCCCGCGCCCTGCAGCGCCGAGTCGAGGCGCACCAGATCGGCCGCCAGGCCCGACTGTGCCTCGCGACGCTGCCGGTCACGCTCGCGGCCCACGGCGGCCAACCTCGACGCCACCCGGTCGATCAGCTCTTGGGATCGAAACGGCTTGGGCAGGTAGTCGTCGGCCCCGCCGGCGTAGCCCTCGTCGACGGCCTCGGCGCCGGCGCGGGCGGACAGCATCAGGATCGGCGTCGCCGCCAATTCCGGGTCGGCGCGCACGGCGGCGACGAATCCGAAGCCGTCGAGCCCGGGCATCATCACGTCGGTGACGATCGCGTCCGGGCGCAGGTTGCGCGTCGCCGCCAGCGCCGACTCCCCGTCGCCGACCAGAGCCGTCTCCCAGCGGGCCGACAGCACCCGGTCCAGGTGCGCCCGCATGTCGGCGTTGTCGTCGGCGATCAGCACCAGTTGGCGGGCTCTTGCGGGCGCGACGGTGACGGTTTCGGCGGTCGTCATCACCCACTGACTGGCCTCGGCGACATAGGGATTGGTCTCATCCAGCCCGGCGGGCGACGGGTCGACGACCGCGCGCGAGACCGATCGCGGCACCCGGATGGTCACGGTCGTCCCGCGGTCCACTTCGCTGTCGATCCCCACCGTGCCGCGGTGCAGTTCGACCAGCCCACGGACCAGGGACAACCCGATTCCGGTGCCCTCTACGCTGCGGCCGCGAACGTTGTCGGCGCGGTAGAAGCGCTCGAACAGCAGCTTGACATCGTCGGCGCCGATCCCGACCCCGGTGTCGCGCACAGCGATCACGCAGTCCCCGGCCTCCGTTCGCACCTGCACCGAAATCGTGCCGTGAAGGGTGTATTTGACAGCATTGGACAGCAGGTTGAGGACGATGGTCTCCCACATCCCCGGATCGACGTCGGCCAGGGCCGGCGCGCAGTCCAGCTCGAGCTCGAGCCCGGCGCGGCGACACAGCTCCGTGAACGAGGACGCGATGTGCGCGGTGAGCGCGCCGACGTCGGTGCATACCAACTTCGCATCTGCCCGGCCGGCCTCGATGCGGGAGAAGTCGAGCAGCGAGTCGACCAGGCGCTGCAGCCGCCGCGCGTTGCGGCTTGCGGTCGTAAGCCGCTCCGCGAGAACGCTTTCCGGCGCGGCGTCCAACAGCGCGTCGTCCAGCGGTCCGAGCAGCAGGGTCAGCGGGGTGCGAAACTCGTGGCTGACATTGGTGAGGAAGGCGGTCTTTGCCCGGTCCAGCTCGGCCAGGACATCGGCGCGGTGCCGTTGCTGCTCGTAGGAGACGATCGAGGCGAAGGTCGACGTCAACTGGTCTGCCAACAGCTGGCAGAACCCCTGAAATTGCGTGTCGAGGGGGCGCCGCGGGCTGGCGCCGACTACCAAAGCCCCCGCGGTCGAGGCCTCCCCCAGCGGCAACACCAGTATCTGCTGCGGACAGTCGGCGCCCAGGACCTCGTCGATACCGGGAATCGCGTCCGCGACGTCCTCGATGACCTGCGTTTCGGCCCGGGACCGCGTCGTCGCATCCGTGCTGGTCAGCTGCGCCAGTTCGCTGGGCAGCAGCGCCAGCACCGATGGCGTCGCGCCGCGCAGCGTGACGTCCCCCGTCTCGGAGGCGTCGGCGTACACGGCGATGAACGACAGTTCGGCGGGCTGCGCTGCGCACACCCTGACCGCGACGCCGACCGCGTCGTCGATGCTGCGACTCTCGACTATCGCCGAGCCGACGGTGTTGAGCAGATGCAAGCGGCGCTCGCTCAAGACCCGCTCGGTGGTCTCTGTGACCGCGCAGAAAATCCCAGAGACGTCGCCGCTCGTGGCGATCATCGGGCCGTAGGTGAAGGTGAAATATCGGTCTTGCCGTCGGCCTTCGATCATCATGGACAGCAACAGGTCGCGCGACCACGTTGCCTGACCGGTCGCCACGACCCCCGCGAGCATCGGTCCGATGGAGTCCCAGATGTCCCACCACACTTCCCGGCCGCGCCGCCCCAGTGCGGCCGGATGCTTGTCGGCCAGAGCAGATATGTAGGCATCGTTGTAGACGAGGAAGAGATCCTGCGGCCCCAGCCACAGCACGATCGGAAACCGCGACGTCAGCGCCGTCGTCACCGCCGCACGGAATTCTGCCGGCCATTGGTCCGGCGGCCCCAGCGGATGAGTGTCCCAGTCGAACTCGGCGAACCGCCGGCCCATCTCACCGCCCAAGGAAACAGCAGCGGCCAGGTCAGCCGGCAGTCGCGAGTCCGTCACTGTCGTCTTCGTTGCAACGCCGCGGACAGTGTGGGGTAGATGTCGAAGACGCGGTCCAGTTCGGTGACCTGGATCGGTCGCAGCACCTGGTCGTGGTCGGCGACCAGGCGGACCGACGTCCCCCCGGCTTTTCCGCCCTCGTGACAGTCGAGCACCGCGTTCAGCGCCGCGCTTCCGAAGAAGTCGACAGCCTGCAAATCGATGATCACCGGCCGGACCGGCTGCGCCGCGGCCAGCCCGAGCGCGGTGGTCAGCTGAGCGGCAAGCTCACCGACGGTACTGGAGTCGACATCGCCTTTGACGCTCACAATCACCGCATCGTCGTGGGCCTCGTGTTCGACCGCCAACAACTTCATGCCTTTCGCCACAGCCAACGTTGGGATCTGCAGCCGCTAAGCCCGATGACGCGGCGGGGATGCGCCGTGACGCATCGCAGATCACCCGAGATTAACCCCTACCCGAACTGCTCGTTTGCCGATTCGCCCGTTACCCGGTGGGCTCGGGCGGAATCCTCTCGTGCACGGTCAGCAGCAAATGGTCGAACTGACTCTGCAGAGAGGCCGCCGGTGCCTGCAGAGTGGCCACTTCGGTGAGCAACTGCTTGGCTAGCGCACGCAGTTTCACATTGGTTTGTTGCGACCGCCACTGCAACACCCCAAACGCCTGCTCGGCGCTGACCCGGTAGACGAACATCAGCACGCCCTTGGCCTGCTCGATGGCCGCGCGATTCTCGAACAGGTCCGGCAGCGCCGTGTCGAGCACCGCCTGCCGGGTCTCGTCGAAGGTGTCGGTGAGGTCGATGTAGTAACCCTCGGTGCCCAGCACCGCTCCCGACTCATCGCGCATGCGATCGGCGACGACAATCGCGTCGTGCACCCTGCCCGCGGTGTCGATGAACCGGTGCCTGCTCGAGAACGACTCCTCGGACTGCAACGCGTAGTCGAGCAGCTCCTGCACATGCGCGCGGTCGTCGGGATGTTTGTGGGACATCAGCAGTGTGGTCGTCGGCTCGACCTCGCCCGGTTCGTAGCCGTGCATCCTGGCAACCTCGTCCGACCATTCCCAGCGTTGACCCACGAACCAGAAGCGGAACGCACCGACGTTCAGATACCCGGGGGCCGGCTCGACGGGATCGGAAAACCGCACGCCACCCCCTTCGGTTGACGATTCCCCTGTTCGTCCGCCCTGTTGCACGTTTGCATTTTTCCACCCGGGGAATGTTTTCGGCTACCGCCCCGGCAGAAACCGCCGTCGACCATGTCACTCGGCGCGGGGTGGGGGTAACGTCGCGTGCGGACCCATCCATAGGACGCGGGAGCGCACGCCGAGTGCGCTGAGAGGACGGCTCGGGGCCGTCGACCGTACGAACCTGACCGGGTAATGCCGGCGTAGGGAGATGAAAATGACTGATGTCCTTTCCGGAACCGTCGACGCGTCGGTGACCACCGGCCCGATCGCGGGCAGCAGCAAGGCCTACCGCAACATCGAGGGCCCGGACGGGGTCATTCTGCGGGTGCCGCTGCGGCGTGTGCACCTGTCCACCGGCGACGACTTCGACCTGTACGACACGTCGGGGCCATACACCGATCCGGACGCGACGATCGATCTGACGGCCGGGCTGGCGACGCGGCCGGGCGTGGTCCGCGATCGCGGCACCCAGCTGCAGCGCGGCCGCGCCGGCGAGATCACCGCCGAGATGGCCTTCATCGCAGCCCGCGAGGGCATGCCGGCCGAGCTGGTGCGCGACGAGGTCGCGCGGGGCCGTGCGGTGATCCCGGCCAACCACAACCACCCCGAGATCGAGCCGATGATCATCGGCAAGGCTTTTGCGACCAAGGTGAACGCAAACATCGGCAACTCGGCGGTGACGTCCTCGATCGCCGAGGAGGTCGACAAGATGGTGTGGGCCACCCGGTGGGGCGCCGACACCATCATGGACCTGTCCACCGGCAAGAACATCCATGAAACCCGTGAGTGGATCCTGCGGAATTCGCCGGTGCCGGTCGGCACGGTGCCGATCTATCAGGCCCTCGAGAAGACCAAGGGTGATCCGACCGAGCTGACGTGGGAGCTTTACCGCGACACCGTGATCGAGCAGTGCGAGCAGGGCGTCGATTACATGACCGTGCACGCCGGCGTCCTGCTGCGTTATGTGCCGCTGACCGCCAAGCGGGTCACCGGCATCGTCTCCCGAGGCGGCTCGATCATGGCGGCCTGGTGCCTGGCGCATCACCGGGAGTCGTTCCTGTACACCCACTTCGACGAGCTTTGCGAGATCTTCGCCCGCTACGACGTCACCTTCTCCCTCGGCGACGGCCTGCGGCCTGGCTCGATCGCGGACGCCAACGACGCGGCGCAGTTCGCCGAGCTGCGCACCCTGGGCGAGTTGACCAAGATCGCGAAATCCCATGGCGTGCAAGTGATGATCGAGGGACCGGGCCACGTCCCGATGCACAAGATCGTCGAGAACGTGCGGCTGGAAGAGGAGTGGTGCGAGGAGGCCCCGTTCTACACGCTGGGCCCGCTGGCCACCGACATCGCGCCGGCCTACGACCACATCACCTCGGCGATCGGCGCGGCGATCATCGCCCAGGCCGGCACCGCGATGCTCTGCTACGTGACCCCCAAGGAACACCTGGGGCTGCCGGACCGCAAGGACGTCAAGGACGGGGTCATCGCCTACAAGATCGCCGCCCACGCTGGCGACCTGGCCAAGGGCCACCCCCATGCGCAGGAACGCGACAACGCGCTGTCGACGGCACGGTTCGAGTTCCGGTGGAACGACCAGTTCGCGCTGTCGCTCGACCCGGACACCGCGCGGGAGTACCACGACGAGACGCTGCCCGCCGAACCCGCCAAGACCGCGCACTTCTGCTCGATGTGCGGGCCGAAGTTCTGCTCGATGCGCATCACCCAGGATGTCCGCGACTACGCCGCCAAGCACGGCCTGGACAGCGAAGAAGCGATCGAGGCGGCCATGTCCGAGGGCATGGCGGAGAAGTCGCGTGAGTTCGCCGAGCACGGCAACCGGGTGTATCTACCGCTGGCCCAGCAGTGATCGAAAGCGCGGCCGTGGCGATCGCAAGCGCGGCGCAGCCGGGCGCAGCGGGTCGCCACCATCCGGCCGTGGCGATCGCAAGCGCGGCGCAGCCGGACGCAGCGGGTCGCCACCATCCGGCCGTGGCGATCGCAAGCGCGGCGCAGCCGGGCGCAGCGGGTCGCCACCATCTGGCCCAGTGACGTTCCTGCCGCTGCCCGCCCCGGGCACGACGCCGCGGCGGGTGCTGTCCATCGCCGGGTCGGACTCCGGCGGCGGCGCGGGCATCGAAGCCGACATGCGCACGATGGCGCTTTTGGGCGTGCACGCGTGCGTCGCGGTCACCGCGGTCACCGTGCAGAACACGTTGGGCGTGCAAAGTTTTCACGAGGTGCCCGGTGACGTCGTCGCCGGGCAGATCGAAGCCGTGGCCGGCGACATCGGAATCCAGTCCGCCAAGACCGGGATGCTCGCGTCGCCGCGCATCATCGACACCGTGGCCACCACCTGGACCCGCCTCGGGTTGACGGTTCCGCTCGTCGTCGACCCAGTGGCAGCGTCCATGCACGGCGATGCGCTGATGGCGCCGGCCGCCCTGGATTCGCTTCGCAATCAACTGTTTCCGTTGGCGACGCTGGTGACACCGAACCTGGACGAGGTGCGTCTGCTGGTCGACATCGACGTGGTGGACCCGGCGTCACAGCGGGCGGCGGCCAAGGCGCTGCAGGCCCTTGGCCCGAAGTGGGTCCTGGTCAAGGGTGGTCACCTGCGGTCCTCGGATCGCAGCTGCGACCTGCTCTACGACGGCGCCGATTTCCACGAGTTCGACGCGCCGCGGATCTCCACCGGCAACGACCACGGCGGCGGCGACACCCTCGCCAGCGCCGTCGCGTGCGCGCTGGCGCACGACTTCACCGTGCCGGACGCGGTCGGCTTCGGCAAGCGATGGGTCACCGAATGTCTGCGCGCCGCCTACCCGCTGGGCCACGGCCACGGGCCCGTCTCACCACTGTTTCGGCTGTCATGACCGCCCGCCTCTCCCCCGCGAGCGGGCGGTGCCCCCAACCCGCTTCGTTCCGGAGCGCATTGTCGGCGGGCACATGAACCTGGATCAGATCGCGGGCGTCGCGCACGAACCCGACGGCGCACCGGAAGGCGTGGTGGTGCTGACGCACGGCGCCGGCGGTAACCGGGATTCCGTCCTGCTGCAGCAGGTTTGCGACGAATGGGCGCGGCGCGGCTGGCTCGCGGTGCGCTACAACCTGCCCTACCGCCGCCGGCGCCCCACCGGCCCGCCCTCCGGTTCCGCCGCCACCGACCGGGCCGGCATCGTCGAGGCCATCGGATTGTGCCGTGGCTTTGCCGACGGCCCGCTGATCGCCGGTGGACATTCCTATGGCGGGCGGCAGACCTCCATGGTGGTTGCGGCCGGGGAGGCCGCGGTGGACGCGCTGACGCTGTTCTCCTATCCGGTGCATCCCCCCGGCAAACCCGAACGCGCCCGCACCGAACACCTGCCCGACATCACGGTGCCGACGGTGTTCACGCACGGCACGTCGGATCCATTCGGCACACCGGACGAATTGCGTGCAGCCGCCGCGTTGATCACCGGGACGACCGCGGTCGTCGAGATCGCCAGTGCCCGACACGATCTGCGATCCAAGACGTTGAACGTGCCGGCGCTGGCCGTCGATGCCGTCCTGCAGCTGCTCGGCCGGAATTAGGCAGTCAAAACTGGACAGTTTTGACTGTCTACTTTAAAGTGGTTGGGTGGATGGCATCAGCGACTCCGCGGTAGCGGCGGCACGCGATATCCGGGTGGTGTTCAGCCGGCTCCGCCGCCGGTTGAGGGACGTCGCGGTCGACGGTCTGACACCATCGCAGACCGCGGTGCTCACCCGGCTGTGGAAGGACGGGCCGTCGTCGGCCAGCGCATTGGCCGGCGCGGAACAGGTACGGCCCCAGTCGATAGCGACCATTCTGGCCGCCCTGGACCAGCGCGGGCTCATCAAGCGCGCGCCTGACCCGAATGACGGTCGGCGTCAAGTGGTCTCGCTGACCCCGGCCGGCAAACGGCGTGCCGAGAGCGACCGGCGCGCCCGTGAGGAGTGGTTGGCGCGCACCATCCAGGAGCGCTACACCGAGGGCGAGCGGCGCGTCATCGTCGATGCGTTGTCGCTACTCGAGCGCTTGACCGAGCAATGAGGACGCGAAAGGAT
This sequence comes from Mycobacterium sp. NGS58, assembly GCF_059812385.1. NCBI lineage: Bacteria > Bacillati > Actinomycetota > Actinomycetes > Mycobacteriales > Mycobacteriaceae > Mycobacterium > Mycobacterium sp. NGS58. The sequence continues at coordinate 48,442 of NZ_JCALCO010000027.1, forward strand.
CTAAGCGGCAATGGAATTGGGATTGCACTTCATCGACTTCCTGCCGGGAGACCCGGCCAGGCTGGGCCCGACACTGACCGAGGCGGCCAGAGCGGCCGAGCAAGGCGGCGCCACCCTGTTCACCCTGGCCGACCACTTCTTCCAGATGGAAGCCATGGGACGGGCGGAAGACCCATTCCTCGAGGGGTACACGTCACTGGGATTTTTGGCCGGACAGACGTCGAGAATCGAACTGAGCCTGCTGGTCACCGGCGTCACCTACCGGTATCCGGGACTGCTGGCCAAGGCGGTCACGACGTTGGACGTCTTGTCGCAGGGCCGGTCGATGCTGGGACTCGGCGCGGCCTGGTACGACCGGGAGCACGCCGCCCTGGGCTTCCCGTATCCGCCGGTGAGCCGGCGCTTCGAGATGCTCGAGGAAACACTGCAGATCTGCCGGCAGATGTGGAGCGACAACGACGGCCCCTACGAAGGCAAGCACTATCAGCTGGCCGAGACGATCTGTTCGCCACAACCGATTCGGCGCCCCCCGGTGCTGATCGGCGGGGACGGTGAGAAGAAGACCCTGCGTCTGGTCGCGCAATACGCCGACATCTGGAATTCCACGGTGACCGACGTCGATGCGATCAGGCACAAGATCGAGGTGCTGCATCGTCATTGCGACGCGGTCGGCCGCGACCCTGGTGAGATCCGCAAAACGGTCGGCTACTTCGTCGATCCGTTCGAGGATCTCGACGGATATCTCGGGACCGTCGAGGGCTACGCAGAACTCGGCGTCGAGCTGGTCAATGCCGGGCCATTCCCCGGTAATCCGGACCCGGTCGGTTTCGTTCGGCGCCTGGGCGACGAGGTGATTCCCCGGCTCGCCGACATAGGTTGACCGGATGACCGTTCGCTATCCGGGATAGCGGGAGTAACAGGCGTCCGCGTTGCCGGTCACGCCTCCGCGGAACGCCGCGATACGAGTGAAGCCGGCCGGCACGCTGGTGCCGTCGGCGTCGCTGGCGACCAGATGGTTGGTGAGCAGGCCGGCAACCGCTTCATCGAGATCACCGGCGGTCAGCAGCAATTGGTTGTGCGACGGCAGGTCGATCGGTTCGGCCATCTTGCGATGCGCCACCCCGGTCAGGCATGCGGTCCGCAGCGCGGTCCACGGGCTCTGCATCGCCAGGCCGCGCTCATGCTGCACCGCCAGCGCGTATCTCGACATCACGACGGACAGCGCGGTGTCGTCGCCTTGCGGGAGGGTCTGTTGCTTCTCGTCGGCGACGGTGCCCATGGCGGCGAGCCCGGGCAGGTCGACCACGATGGTGTTGGTGGCCGGGCAGTAGGACGCCGGTGGGGTTGCCTTGGCGTCCGGGCAATCGGCCGGCTGATAGGACAGCGCCGGAGGGTTGGCCGGGGCGAAGATCTTTCCCAGCAGCTCCATCAAGTTCGACAAGGTGTCCTGGTTGATCGGCACCTCACCGGTCTCCGTTGCCCCGGAGTTGTCGACCCGCAACGCGTTCGGCAGATCGCCGCGGCGCTTCTCGATTTCGTTGCGGTTGATCGCCGCGCAGGCCGAGGCGCCGTTGAGGAAACCCATCTGGAAGGCGCTGACGCGGTCCAGGGCCGAACCGTGCGCGTCGTCGTTCTGTGTCTCGCTGTCCATCACCGGATCACGGGTGGTGATGATCCCCGCCAGCACGTGGTCGAGCCCGTCTGCGGTGCTCAGCGTGAATCGCGGCGACTTGCCGTCGGCGACCCAGTACAGATAGACACCCGCGAAGCAGTCGGCCTGCTGCTCGCGGATGATGGTCGCGTCCCGTCTGGTCACCAGCTTCGCCATCTGCTGCAGCGCATGCCCGAATTCATGCGCCAGCACACCCGTGACGGACATGTCGCCGAAGTACTTCTGCGCGCTGGGCATGAATACGCCGCGATCCCAAGCGATCAAGTTGCACCTGCCGGTATAGAAGGCATTGACGAGTTCGTAGGTCTCGTTGTGGCACACGATCGGACTGCTCGGGTCGGTCGAGTCGTAAGACACCATCTTGCTCAGCGGAACGAACTTGCCCGGCAGCGATCGGTCGTACACCGACTGCCAGTAGTCCTCGATGTCGTTGACCGACAGCAGCCCCAGGGTGTCGATCGGCCCGTTGTCGGTATTGAGCACCTTGCCTTTGGGACTGGGCGCGTTCGAACGGGTTCCGCTGGGCCCGTTGGTCGCCGGCAGACCACCGACCAGAAAGGGATCGTTGAGCATCGACAGCGCGCGCCCGCCGACCACCGTCGTGCAACCGGCGACCACGAGCACCGCCGCCGTCCACACCAGTGCCGACCGGAGTGCACGGCTATTCATGACCAACCTCATCCCGACCGGCTACAGCGCAGCATCAAGGAAACTCATCCTAGAGGCATTGACCCTACACGGCAGCACAAATCGACCAACCCAGCAAACATCGGGCGGGCGCGTTTGCCGAGCGGCGACTCGCGCTTGTCGGTTGTGGCAACTCGATCAGGGTGCCAATCCTGACCCGATGCGCATCGGTGCGCCGAAGCGGGTCCGTGACGCTATGCAGCCCCCGGCGGCGGCAAGGGAATCCAAGGGATGTCCCACCAGGCGGGCGGGGGTGGCGGTTCGGTGGTCGGTTCGTTGAGGTGTTGTGGGCAATAGGCACTGACGGCGCTTGTCGTGAAATGGGTCGCGTCGGCCACGGTGAATCCGGCATTTTCCGACGACACACTCTGGATGACATCGGCCTGGGAGTGGCCCTGGTCCATCAATTCACAGGCCTTCTTGCCGACCCGGATGGCGACGGCGCCGTTCTTGTAAGGGACGCCGGCCTGATCGAGCGCGGCCAAGAAGTTCGCATCTGGGCTGCCGCCCGGCTCGGCCTGTGCTGCCGGGGCCGCCCCGATGACCGCGGCGACGCTCGCCAGCACGAGAAGCATTCGCACGGCTTCATCCTTCTACAAAAAGCCGGTGTTGTCCTGTCACGAATTCGCGTTGATGGGGCGCGGCGAAGGGCGGGTGACAATGACACACCGACTCCGGTGTACCGGCACTCGAACACAGGTTCTGGTACGCCCGCTGGGTGGGACACGCCGCGTCCTCACGGCACCCGGGTGCGATGCCTCTTGTTGTGCGGCGGCACACCGTTGACCCCACCGATCGACTCCGCGTAGCTGCCGACGGCGAACCCGACGCCAGAACCCGTGACCGCCAGAGCATCCCGGTTGATGTTGTCGACGGTGTCGCGAGGGCTCTGGAAGTTCGGGTCGAACGCCACGCCGGCCTGGCCGCCCCATAACCGGGCCTGGACGGGGGTTTTCGGCTGCGAGGCCCCGGTGGTCATGCCCCCGACGGGCACGCCCGCAACCAGGAAGGGGTGGTAGTCGGCCCTGGTGTCCAACGGCATGTCCGCGGGCCGCCGGCCGGCAAGGTTCAGATACCCGGCCAGGGTGCGTTCGATGCCGGCGGAGCCCTCCGGCACATCCGCGGCAGACACACCGGGTCCGGGCGGGCCGGACTGATCGCCGTCGTCGGTGAAGAATCCGGCATTGGGCGAACCCAGCATGGTGAAGTTCAAGTACAGCGCGATGTCATTGAGTTGCTCACGGTCCATGCCGAACACGTAATCCATGACGCCGTTGCGCCCGTCCTCGTCGGCGCCCCAGAACACGAACCGCACCGCGTTGTTCACCGGTGCGAGCGGGCCCAGTTGCAGTGCCGTTTCCAGCACCGCGGCCACTCCGGAGCCGTCATCGTTGATCCCGGGTCCGGCGCGCGAGCCGTCCAGGTGCGCACCCACCACCACGACGTCATTGGCCGAGCCGGTCTTGGTCTGCGCCACCACGTTTCGGGACGTGATCTTGACGTTCTGCGCATCCAGCACCAGCCGGACGGGTGCGGTCGAGCCCGCCAGCGCGGCGGCGCCGGAGGAACCCAGTACGGCGACCGGCACGGTCAGCTGCTTGAAGTAGCCGGTGGTGAACAGAGTGGGTGGGGCTCCACGCCCGGTGGGGGAACTGAGCACGATCAGCGCGCTGGCGCCCTTGGCCACTGCGCTGTTCTGTTTGTCGACCACCGAACACTGCGCGTCGTCGACGACGGCGATCGCACCCTTGGGCACGACGGCCGGGTAATCGTTGGCCCTGCAGCCCGACGGCTGCGCCGGACGGATCGGCTGTCCGGTCAGTCCGCCGGGCGGTGTCTGCACCAGCAGCGACGCCTGGTCGACGGGATAGGTTCGGCCCGCAACGGTCACCGCGGGCTTACCCAGGGACACGGTGTAGAGCCGGTCGAACTGGGGCGTCTGAACGTCGAAACCCTTGTTGTGCAGTGCTTTAGCGACGTATTCCACACTGGCGTTGAAACCCGGCATCCCGTCCGCGCGGTTGCCGCCATTGGCGTTGGCGATGTTCTGCAGGGCGCGCAGGTGCCTCAGCATGCCCTCGGCAGTCACCTTCTTGGCCAGGCTGTGCCCGAGGTCCGGCGTCGCGGCCGGCAGCGCCAGCCGCGTCGACGAGCAACCGGCGACCAAGGCGATCAGCAGCAGGGACGCGCCCAGTCGGGAGATCATGATTTGACGAGCACGTGCCGGGTGCGGTCCGCCATGGCGGGAACGCCGTTGTGCCCGCCGATGTCTTGCGCGTAGAAACCCATCGCGTAAGCCACGCCGCCACCATTGATTCCGAGCGCGGTGCGGTCGACGTGGTCGAGGGTGTCGGTCTTCTGGTGGTAATTGGGGTCGAACGGTTGATCGGCGGTACCGCCCCACAACTTGGCCTGGTCGGCGGACATCTTGCCCTCGGCGCCCGAGAACAGGCCGCCGGCGGGAATCCCCGCCAGGGTGAACCCGTCGTAATCAGACCGGCCGTCGAACGAGGTGTCCTGCGCGGTCTTTCCCGCCGACTTCAGGTACGCGACCAGCGTGCGCTCGATTCCCGCCGAACCCTCGGGCACCACCGGCTGGCCGCGGGCATCCGCGGGCAACGACTGGTCGCCGTCGTAGGTGAAGTAGCCCGGATTCGGCGAGGCGAGCATGTCGAAGTTCAGGTACAGCGCAATGTTTTTCAGCGCCGTCAGGTCCAGTGACTCGACATAGTTACGTGAACCGATCAGCCCGAGTTCCTCCGCACCCCAGAAGCCGAACCGCAGCGCATTGTGCACCGATGGCGAACTACCTAGACGCACAGCGGTTTCCAGCACCGCAGCCACACCAGATCCATTGTCATTGATGCCTGGCCCCTGCGGAACGCTGTCCAGGTGCGCCCCCGCCATCACCACGTCCGTCGCCGATCCGGTTCTGGTCTGCGCAATCACGTTTCGCGCTCGAAAGCTCTGGGCGCTGGCATTGAGTTTGATCGTGGTGGGCCCCGGCTGGCCACGCAACTGCAGCCCCACCGATCGGGTCACGCTCAGCACCGGAATCTTCACCTCGGTGTTTGGCCCCAGCGTGCCGCCCATCTGCTGCTCGTCAACGTTGTCGGCGATGATCATCGCCACGGCGCCACGCTGCGCTGCGGCGTCTTCCTTCTGAGCGAAGGGACAGGTGCCACGATCGACCAGCACCACGGCGCCGCGCAGCGGGAGGTTGGCGTAATCGGAGGCCGCGCAGCCGAGATTGTCCGGCGGCGCGGCGACCAGCGGCCCGCTCACGCCGTCCGGCGCGGTGCCAAGGCTGAAGTCCAGTGCGTGGGCCTCCACCGGCTTACCGCCGACGGTCACCACCGGCTTGTCGCCATGGAACACTCGCGCCGAGAACTCGGGAGTTTGCACGTCGAATCCACTGCCGCGCAGTACATTCACCACGTAATCGACGCTGGCCTCATATCCGGGTGTGCCCACCGCCCGGGTGCCGTTGTTGGCGTTGGCGATGTCTTGCAGCTTGGTCAGGTGTGCCATCATCGCGTCCGTCGTGACTTTGTCGCGCAATGCGGAGGCGAATTCGCCCGCGGCGGGATGTGTTTGCTGCGAGTCAGACGACCGATGGAAGCAGCCGGTCGAGACCGCGGTCAGGGCGACCACCGCGAGCAACGCCGGAATCGTCGTGGATTTGTTCACCATCGCGCCCCAGGTTAGACCGCGGCCCGGGCGGGCCGGTTCAGGACACGGCGGTGTCAGACATACAGAGCGCTGAGGGGCCAAACGGGGACGTTGCGCACCACGAACCAGGCCAACATCAACGACAGTGTCGCGACCGCCGCCCAGCGTCGGTGCTGCCAACCGCGGATCCGCCGGCCCACCAGGCGCCCGTAGGTCCAGGAGACATACGCCCACACCAACAGCACGACAGCCGCCAGGCCCAACGCGTTGAACCTGGCGGCCGCCAGGAGATTGCCGTGCATGAGCGAATACACCATGCGCAAGCTGCCGCATCCGGGACAGTCGATACCCAGCAATGCCTTGGTCGGGCATACCGGCAGCGGGCCGTTCGGCGTGGTCGGATCACCCGCCCAGATGGCGGCGCACATCAGCGTCGTGGATGCCGCCACCACCAGTGGTGCAACCAGATTCGCGTGCGCCGCCCCCCAGCGGGTCACCATGCTCGACAGACTTTAGAACATCGCGGCGAGCGCCGCGTTGGTGTTCGTGTTCAGCGCACCGATCGCCATCAAAATGCCGTAGATGATGCCTACGACGACGCCGATGACGGCCGACCAGATCACCCATCTCTTGGCGCTCTCGGCGGACGCTTGCGCCTCGGCGTAGCGTCCCTGCGCCCACAACCCATTGACCTGGCTCGACTTGACGATCGCCACGATCCCGAAGGGAAGACAGCAGAAGAGGGTCGCCAGGATCGACCACACCAGATAGTTATTCGGCGCTTGGCCGGCTGGCTGCTGCGGCGGGTAACCGGGAGACGGCGGCGGATAATCCGGCGGCGGCGGAGGGGGTTGTGTCATGGATTCTCCAGTCAAGAGAAGTTAGCTGACGTAAAGCGGTGCTAACCATACCCGAGCGGACTCTGATCGGCACTAGCAATGAAGAATCTTGTGTAGGCGGCCCCGCGCGCGAGACACCGACAACAATTCGGCTCTGCCGGCAAAACCTGGATTAACGGCATGCCTCAACATAATTCGGGTTTCTGCGCGACGGCGGGCGCGCCACTGTCGTTTTCCTGGCCGTCCGCGGCTTGAGCGGAGGAAGGATGCCCACACAGACAATTGCCAACGGAATGTGTTGCTTTACTACGACATAGCCCTACTATCCGTGTTTAGAAGCGGGCGTTTAGGAGCCATTCATGTCTGATTTCAGCAACGCGCTGAGGGCGGCCACCGTAACGACGCTCACCGCAGGTTTGGCCTTAGCGGGCAACGCCCCGGCGACGGCCGATCCGGCCACCACCGGGAGCTCTTCGGATATCAACGCGCTTGCGGCCACGCTGTCGAAGGGCTACGGCCTGAACAACTGCACCGCCCAGAACATCGACCGCAGCACACAACTGGCCGTGCTCACCTGCGGGCAGAGCCCCGATCCGCGCGGACCGGCACAGGCCAAGTACGTCCTGTTCACCAATGCCGACAACTTGGCCACTTCGTTCAGGGCGACTATCAATGAGGACGTGCTGACCCCATGCGGGGACGCCGGCCAGTCGCCGTCGAGCTGGCACAAAGACGGTTCTGCCGCCAGCGCCGGGCAGGCGGCCTGCGGCACCTACCGAAACGCCGCCGAGATCATCTGGACGACGGACGCCAACCACACATTGAGTTACCTGCGCGCGTCCAACGCCGACGTTACGGCGCTTTACCAGTGGTGGCGCGCAAACGGGTGACGTTCCCGCTGCGCCGCAACCGATTCCGTCAACCGAAATCCGAGAAACGTTCGCCCCTCTTCATTTCCATCAACCGCAAGGAGTCAAACAAATGTCACATCGGAACACCGCACTGCGAGTCGCGTCGGCCGCGGCTATCACCGGCAGTTTGGCTTTAACGGGTGCCACCGCCGCGAACGCCGAACCCAACACCGGCAACGCGACGGACATGAACACGCTGGCCGCCTCGCTGTCGAAGGGCTACGGCCTGAACAACTGCAAGCCGCAAGAGCTCTCCGAAACCGGCGAACTGGCCGAACTGGTGTGTGGGCAGAGCCCCGACGCGAGCGGACCCGGTTCCGGCGTCTACGCGCTGTTCTCCAACAGCACGAACCTTGCCTCCGCCTTCAGTTCCACCATCAAAGACGTGTCCCTGGCCGCGTGTGGGGACGCCGGGGCATCGCCCGGAACGTGGAAACAGAACGGTCAGACGGGCGGCCAGATCGCTTGCGGCACATACAAGAACTACGCGACGTTGACCTGGACCACCGATGCCAAGAACGTGTTGGGCCACCTGACCTCATCCAATTCCGATGTCAATGCGCTCTATCAGTGGTGGCGCACGAACGGCTGACGTCTACAGCTGAGCCGCAATCAGATCCGCTACCGCCCGCATCCCGGCCGCGTTCGGGTGTAACGGAGCGGGACGGCCCGGCAGTGGAATGCCGAGGCGTGCCGGCAGCGTCGTCCACGGCTCTGCCGACCACGCGTGATGTTCGCGACCCGCCGCGCCGGCGCGGATCACTTCGCAACCCGTCGCCGCGGCGGCGTCCGCCGTCATCGTTTCCAGGGTGGCGGCCACGTGCCGGCCCAGGTCGGCATCGGCAGGCGAGAGCGGCGCGGACGGCGCGCCCGGCGGCGGCAAAATAGTCAGGTAGTCGACGAAGAAGATTCGTGCCCGCGCCGATCGCTGACGCAGCGTACGGCCGACCGCACACAGCGATTCAAACACCGCGTCCAGGGCCCGATCCCGCGCCGGGCGATCCAGTAGGTCACAGATGCGATCCCCGAGCAGCGGCAGGTGACGTAGCGAATGCGGCAGTGCCGCGGCCATCAACAGCGGAACATAGCCGACGTCATTGCCGCCGATGGTCACGGTGACCAGGCTCTCGGTGCCGTCCAGCGCGGCGATTTGCGGTGGTGCGCCGTGCTGGCGCTCGGTGAGCACGTTTGCGGTGGTCGCACCGGAGAAGGTGACGTCGACCAAGTCATGCCGGTATCGCTGCGCGATCAGATGCGCATAGTTGCGTGCGGATCGGCCCGACCAGCACGGAGCGCCGGCGGCGCGGGGCCGGATTCCAGGACCGGCGGCCATCGAACTGCCCAGCGCCACATAACGACTCATGGTTGCGGGCTCGAAGCCTGCGCCCAGAATCGCTTCGGGATCCGGCCGGCGCGCCGGGCCAGATAGCCGGCGGTCACGGCGGCGGCCATCGCGGCGGCCATCGCGACCGGATCGGCGGCCCGGGTCACCGCGGTGGCCAACAGCACGGCGTCGCAACCCAATTCCATCGCCAGTGCGGCGTCACTGGCCGTCCCGATGCCCGCGTCGAGCACCACCGGAACGCCGGCCCGGGCGACGATCATTTCGATATTGTGCGGATTGGTGATGCCGAGCCCGGTGCCGATCGGCGAACCCAGCGGCATGACCGCCGCGCACCCTGCGTCCTCGAGCCGGCGCGCCAGCACCGGATCATCGTTGGTGTAGGGCAGAACGACGAACCCGTCATCGATTAATTGCTCTGCGGCTCGCACCAATTCGACCGCGTCGGGCAGTAGCGTGCGTTCGTCGGCGATCACCTCGAGCTTGATCCAGTTGGTGTTCAGCGCTTCGCGCGCCAGCTGCGCGGTGAGCACGGCCTCGGCCGCGCCGCGGCATCCCGCGGTGTTGGGCAGCGGCGTGATGCCTAGCCGGTTGAGGAGGTCGAGCAGGCCGGTGCCGCCCTCGGCGTCTACCCGGCGGATGGCGACGGTGGTCAGTTCCGTGCCCGAGGCCACCAGTGCCTCTTCGAGCACCGCGAGGTTGCTCGCTCCCCCGGTGCCCATGATGAGGCGCGACGCGAAGCTGCGGTCGCCAATGGTCAGTTTCGAATCAGCCACCTTGCACCGCCGTCACTATCTCGAGCCGGGCGCCGTCGAAAAGTGCCGTGCCCCAACGGGATCGCGGTATCACCTCATCGCCCATGGCCACTGCGACGCCCCGGTCCGGAAAACCCATGGAATGCAGTAGCGCGGCGACCGTGATATGCGCGTCGACATCGACCTTCTGCTCGTTGACCACGACGACCATCAGCGCCACTCCTCCTCATCGCTTCGCTCTGCATCGTCGCAGCGCGCGATCATTGGTGTGCTCCCACCGGGGCCAGTTCGGAGACAATCTGTTCTGCCGTCCAGGGCGCCAACAGAAACCCCGATCGGCCATGGCCTGCGGCGACCAGCGTTCGCCCGTCCAGGCGATGCACCAACGGCAGATTGTCGGGTGTCATGGGACGCAGCCCGGCGGCGCACTCGGCCAGCTCGTATTCACCCAGCGCCGGCAGCACCGCGCACGCGTCGTCGAGCAGGTCACGCACCCCGGAAACGACCGGGGCGGTGTCGCGGCCGTGTTCATACTGGGTGGCGCCGACGACCACCCCGTCGGCGCGCGGCACCAGGTACACCTGCCGTCCGTGCACTCGGGCGCGAATAACCCGCTGCGGCAACGGCATACAACCCTTACGCCACCGCAGTCGCAGCACTTCGCCCTTCACCGGGCGCACCGGCAGGCCGGGCCACAGCGCCGGCGCGTCGATGCCGTTGGCGATCACCACCGCGTCGGCCTCGACGCGCGACAACTCGCGCACCGGCGGCGCCCACGACACCCCATGGCGCTCACAGTCCGCGGCCAACGCGTCCAGCACCGCCCTGTTGTCCACGGCCAGCTCGGTGGGCGCCCGAAAGCCGTGCCGGATGCCCTGCGCCAGCAGCGGTTCGGCATCGCGGACGGCTGACTCCCAGACGACCGGGTGCCCCTGGGCGGACAACCACTCCGCAACGGTGCGCAGGTCGGCGACATCGGCGCGGTCGACGGCCACCACCAACGACTCGCGGGCGGTGACCACTTCGGGCGGCAACCCGTCCAGGAACCCGCCCTCGCGCCACAGCCGCAGCGATTCCAGGCCCAGCCGCAGCAGCCGCTCTTCGCCGGGCCAGCCCTCGCTGTGCGGCGCGAGCATGCCGCCGGCGACCCAGGATGCGCCCTTGTGGTCGCTGCGGTGCACCCGTACCGACCACCCGGCCTGAGCGGCGCGGCGCGCCACCGCGAGCCCGATGACGCCGCCGCCGATGACGGCAAGGGACCCCAGCGGGGGGCCCGGGGGAATCCCGGTCATTCTCGAGCCTCCCTTCGCCGGCATTACCCGGATCAGGTGTGACGGTAAGGGCAAGCCCGGGTGGCTCCGGCTGTGCCCACTCTCAGCCCCGCAGCTATACCCGGGACTCCCGTGTCTAGTAGTTCTCTTCGGCTCCACGCTAGCGCGCTAGCGTCTCCGTGTGCAGCGTCCCGTTGATAGCCGACTTTCCGCACTGGCCACCGCGCGGCTGTATCTGTGCACCGACGCGCGGCGTGAGCACGGCGATTTGGCGGAGTTCGCCGATGCCGCCCTGGCCGGCGGCGTGGATATCATCCAGCTGCGTGACAAGGGATCGGCCGGTGAGCAGCGGTTCGGCCCGCTCGAAGCGCGTGCCGAGCTGGCGGCGTGCCAGATCCTCGCCGACGCGGCCCGCCGGCACGGCGCCATGTTCGCCGTCAACGACCGCGCCGACATCGCCCGCGCGGCCGGCGCCGACGTGCTGCACCTCGGGCAGGGTGACCTGCCGCTGGACGTCGCCCGCGACATCGTCGGGCCGGAGATGATCCTCGGACTGTCCAGCCATGACCCTGAGCAGGCGGCCGCCGCGGCGGCCGGCCCGGCCGATTACTTCTGCGTCGGTCCGTGTTGGCCCACACCCACCAAACCAGGCCGCCAGGCGCCGGGCCTGGGGCTGGTGCGGACCGTCGCCGAGCTCGGAACCGACAAGCCGTGGTTCGCGATCGGCGGCATCGACGAGCAGCGGCTGCCTCAGGTGCGCGACGCCGGTGCCGGGCGCATCGTGGTGGTGCGGGCGATCACCGCGGCCGCCGATCCCCGGGCCGCGGCCGAGCGGCTCAGTTCGGCGCTGGCAGCAGCGAGCTGATCCGGCGGGTCAGCTGAGAGGGCTCCTGGCCTGCCTCACCGGGCATACACCAGACGAAGACGCCGGTCTCGATCTCGATTGTGCGCGGTAGGTATTGGCGTCGTTCGTCGGCGTGGTCCAGCGGCAATACCGCCGGGGCGGTGCGCAGCCGCTCCCAGCTGGACGCGAAGCCGGGATGCAGCGGCAGGTCGGCCACCTCATTTTCGGCGACCCAACGCATCTCGGCGCTTTCCCGGTTGGGCACCGTGTGCAGCAACTCCTCGGCGTCGGCGACGACGGTGGTGTAGCTCCAGTGCGTGCCGGCCATCCCGGCGACCTCCGCCGTGACGACGGTCGCACGGACGACGAGTCGCTCACCCGGCAGTCCGGCCTCCTCGTTTGCCTCGCGGACCGCGGTTTCCTCCGGCGTTTCGTGGCTGTCCCGGGCGCCGCCCGGCAACCCCCAGGTCCCGCCCTGATGGCTCCACACCGCGCGATGCTGCAGCAGCACCGCGGGCGTGCCGTCGGGGCGCGGGGCCCGCAGCAGCAAACCGGCCGCGCCGAAGCGGCCCCAGTAATGGGCGCCGCGCTCGGATATCACCCAGCCGTCACCGTCGCCCTGCACCGGTTCAGGATATGCAGACTTGGTTGGGGCGTCGCCAATTGCGTCCGCCTCCACCCATCCACCTGAACATGCTCTTAGACTTCGCTTATAGAGGTCCGTGCAGCGAAATCCAGTGGCCGAGAGACGAGGGCTGATAAGACGTGACGGTTGAGCTGGCGCACCCGTCGACCGAGCCGCAGGGATCGCGGTCACCGGCCGAACCAGCCCATCCACGCTGGTGGTTCATCTCGACGACGCCGGGCCGCATCCTGACGATCGGCATCGTGCTGGCGGCGCTCGGCGGGATCAGCGCCTTCGCCACCTCGACCACCATCAACCACCGGCAACAGGTGCTCACCACGGTGCTCAACCACACCGAGCCGCTGTCGTTCGCCGCCGGGCGGCTCTACACCACCCTGTCCGTGGCCGACGCCGCGGCGGCCACCGCGTTCATCGCCGAGGCCGAGCCGCAACCCGTCCGTCAGCGCTACGAGCAGGCCATCACTGACGCGTCGGTGGCCGTGACCAGGGCTTCGAGCGGGCTCACCGACGAACCGCTGGTGCAGTTGCTGGGCCGGATCAACGCCGAGCTGGCCGTCTACACCGGCCTGATCGAAATCGCCAGAACAAACAACCGGGAGGGCAACCCGGTCGGCTCGTCATACCTGTCGGAGGCGTCGGGGCTGATGCAATCGACGATCCTGCCCGACGCGGCGCGGCTCTACCAGGCGACCTCGCAGCGGGTGGACGCCGAAACCACCGCGTCGACGCAGATCCCGGCGCCGGTCATCATGGTGGTCGGCGCGACCGTGATCTTCGGCGCGTTCTCCCACCGCTGGCTGGCGCGGCGGACCCGGCGCCGAATCAACCCGGGTTTGGTGGTCGGCGCACTCGCTATTCTCGTCATGGTGGTGTGGGTTGGGACTGCGCTGACCATTTCTACGACGGCCAGTCGTAGTGCGAAGGACACTGCCGCGGAATCCCTCAAGACCGTCACCAACGTCGCGATCACCGCCCAGCAGGCGCGCGCCGACGAGACGCTGTCCCTGATCCGTCGCGGGGACGAAGAGAAGCGCAAGCAGTCGTTCTACCAGCGCATCGATTCCATGCACCGGCAACTCGACCAATACATGTCCCGCAGCGATGCCGTCGACAAGCCGGACCTGGAGGGCGCCGACCAGCTGCTGCTGCGCTGGCGCCAGGCCAACGACCGGATCACCTCCTACATCTCCGTGGGTAACTACCGGGCCGCAACGCAGGTCGCCCTGGGCAGCAGCGAAGAAGACTCCACCCCGGCGTTCGACAAGCTGGATGGTGAGCTGGTCAAGGCCATGGACCAGGGCCGCATCACCCTGCGCAACGACGTCATCAACGCCCGCAGCGGGCTGTCCGGCGCCCAGGTGGGTGGCGTGGTGCTCAGCCTCGGCGCCGCGATCGCGGTCGCGCTGGGGCTGTGGCCGAGGCTGAAAGAGTACCGATAATGGTCCGGCCGCCCTTCCTTCGCTGGGCTTGCACCGCGGCCGCCGCGGTGGTGGTGTTGGCGGGTTGCGGACACACCGAATCGCTGCGGGTGGCCAGCGTGCCGACGTTGCCGCCCCCGACACCGGTCGGCATGGAGCAGTTGCCGCCGCAACCGCCGCTGCCGCCGGACGGCCCCAATCAAGGCTGCGATCTGACGGCCAGCCTGCGCCCCTTCGCCACCAAGGCGGAGGCGGACGCGGCGGTCGCCGACATCCGGGCCCGCGGCCGGCTGATCGTCGGGCTCGACATCGGCAGCAACCTGTTCAGCTTCCGTGACCCGATCACCGGTGAGATCACCGGTTTCGATGTCGACATCGCCGGAGAGATCGCGCGCGACATCTTCGGCGCCCCGTCGCACGTCGAGTATCGGATCCTGTCGTCGGATGAGCGGGTCACCGCGTTGCAGAACTCCGAGGTGGATGTCGTCGTCAAGACCATGACCATCACCTGCGACCGGCGCAAGCTGGTGAACTTCTCAACCGTCTACCTCGACGCCAACCAGCGCATCCTGGCCCCCCGCGACTCGTCAATCGTCAAGGTCTCCGACCTGTCCGGCAAGCGCGTCTGCGTGGCCAAGGGCACCACGTCGCTGCACCGCATCCAGCAGATCGACCCACCACCGGTCGTGGTCTCGGTGGTTAACTGGGCCGATTGCCTGGTGGCGATGCAACAGCGGGAGATCGACGCGGTCAGCACCGATGATTCGATCCTGGCCGGGCTGGTCGAAGAGGATCCCTATTTGCACATCGTCGGCCCCAATATGGCCACTCAGCCCTATGGCATCGGGGTCAATCTGAACAACACGGGACTGGTGCGGTTCGTCAACGGAACCCTGGAACGGATCCGCCGGGACGGGACGTGGAACACGTTGTACCGCAAGTGGTTGACGGTGCTGGGGCCCGCGCCGGCCCCGCCCACGCCGAGGTATCTGGACTGATGGCCGAGCCGGACAAGCAAACCGAGCAGCCGGAAACCGGCGCGGAAGACGCTGCGGACGTGGGCGCGGGCACCCAACCCGCCGACGTTCAGAGCGGCGCGACGACGGGGCGGCTGCAGGCCACGCAGGCACTGTTCCGTCCCGACTTCGACGACGACGATGATGACGACTTTCCGCACATCACGTTGGGCGCCTTGGACACCGATCCTCAGGACCGCATGACGGTGGCGACGCGATCGCTGCCCGCGGTCAGACAGCTCGGCGGTGGGCTGGTCGAGATCCCGCGCGGACGCGACATCGATCCGCTAGAAGCCCTGATGACCAACCCGGTGGTACCGGAGTCCAAGCGGTTCTGCTGGAACTGCGGAAAGCCGGTCGGCCGGTCCAGCAAGAAAACGAAGGGAACCTCGGAGGGTTGGTGCCCGTCCTGCGGCAGCCCGTACTCGTTTCTCCCACAGCTCAATCCGGGCGACATCGTCGCCAACCAGTATGAGGCCAAGGGCTGCATCGCCCACGGCGGTCTGGGCTGGGTCTATCTGGCGGTCGACCACAACGTCAACGACCGGCCCGTGGTGCTCAAGGGTTTGGTGCACTCCGGCGACGCGGAGGCGCAGGCGATCGCGATGGCCGAACGACAGTTCCTGGCCGAGGTGGTCCACCCGCAGATCGTGCAGATCTTCAATTTCGTCGAACACGTCGACCAGCACGGGAATCCGGTCGGCCTCATCGTCATGGAGTACGTCGGCGGTCAGCCGCTCAAGCACGGCAAGGGCGAGAAGCTGCCCGTCGCGGAGGCGGTCGCCTACCTGCTGGAGATCCTGCCCGCCCTGAGCTATCTGCACTCCATCGGCCTGGTCTACAACGACCTGAAGCCGGAAAACATCATGCGCACCGAAGAGCAGCTCAAGTTGATCGACCTAGGTGCGGTGTCACGGATCAATTCCTTCGGATACCTCTATGGCACACCGGGTTTCCAGGCGCCCGAGATCGTGCGCACCGGCCCGACGGTGGCCACCGACATTTACACGGTGGGCCGCACACTGGCCGCGCTCACGCTCAATCTGCAGACCCGCAACGGCCGCTACGTCGATGGGCTGCCCGAGCACGACCCGGTGTTGACCACCTACGACTCCTTCCGCCGGTTGTTGCGCCGCGCCACCGACCCCGACCCGCGGCGCCGGTTCGGCAGCACCGAGGAGATGTCCGCCCAGTTGATGGGTGTGTTGCGCGAGGTAGTCGCCCATGACAGCGGGGTGCCGCGGCCCGGCCTGTCGACCATCTTCAGCCCCAGCCGCTCGACGTTCGGGGTCGACTTGCTGGTCGCCCACACCGACGTGTACCTGGACGGTCAGGTCCACTCGGAGAAGCTCACCGCCCGCGAAATCGTTACCGCACTGCAGGTTCCGCTGGTCGATCCGGCCGACGTCGCCGCTCCCGTCCTGCAGGCGACCGTGTTGTCCCAGCCGGTGCAGACCCTGGACTCGTTGCGCGCGGCCCGGCACGGGACGCTGGACGCCGACGGCGTCGAGGTGTCCGAATCGGTGGAGCTGCCCCTGATGGAGGTCCGCGCGCTGCTGGATCTCGGCGATGTGGCCAAGGCGACCCGCAAGCTCGACGACCTGGCCGAGCGTGTCGGCTGGCAATGGCGATTGGTGTGGTACAAGGCCGTCGCCGAGCTGCTCACCGGCGACTATGACTCGGCCACAACGCATTTCATCGAAGTGCTGGACACCTTCCCCGGCGAGCTGGCACCCAAGCTGGCGTTGGCGGCCACCGCCGAACTGGCCGGCGATGTGGACGACCACAAGTTCTACGAGACGGTGTGGAAGACCAACGACGGGGTGATCTCGGCCGCGTTCGGTTTGGCCAGAACGCTGTCCGCGGAAGGGGATCGGGCCGCCGCGGTGCGCACGCTGGACGAGGTCCCGGCCACGTCCCGGCACTTCACCACCGCCCGACTGACCAGCGCGGTGACGCTGCTGTCCGGACGGACCAAGAGCGAGATCACCGAGGAGGACATCCGCGACGCGGCCAGGCGGGTGGAGGCGCTGCCGCCCACCGAACCCCGCGTGCTGCAGATCCGCGCCCTGGTGCTGGGCTGTGCGATGGACTGGCTGGAGGACAACAAGGCCAGCACCAACCACATCCTCGGCTTCCCCTTCACCGAGCACGGGCTGCGGCTCGGAGTCGAGGCGTCGCTGCGCAATCTGGCCCGTGTCGCCCCGACCCAGCGGCACCGCTATGCACTGGTGGACATGGCGAACCGGGTGCGCCCCACCAGTACGTTCTAGGGTTTCACTGTCGGGTTTGGGTCGGGCCCAGCTTTGGACCCGCCTGGATCGCCTGTGACTC
>NZ_JCALCO010000028.1:0-65038 GCF_059812385.1 Mycobacterium sp. NGS58
TGGCGGCGCTGGGTGATACGTATGCGAACGCGTCGCCGGATCTGCTCGATTTCTTGAACAATGCGGTGATCACCTCGCGCACGATCAATGCCCAGCAGAAGGATCTGGATCAGGCGTTGTTGTCGGCGGCCGGGTTCGGTAACACGGGTGCGGATCTGTTCAACAAGGGCGGGCCGTATCTGGCGCGCGGCGCGGCCGATTTGGTGCCGACGGCGCAACTGCTGGACACCTACAGCCCCGAAATCTATTGCTTGATGCGCAGCGAACACGATGCGCTGCCCGCCACCGGCGCGGCCGAGGGTGGGTTTAACGGTTACTCGTTGAACATGAACACCGAGGCGCTCTCCGGGCTGGGGCTTATCGCGAATCCGGTCTCCGCGCTGCCCGTTCTGGCGTCGATGGTGGGCGGGATCGTCGGCGTGGTGGGCGGTGCGCCCAACCCCTACATCTATCCCGAGAACCTGCCGCGGGTGAACGCGCGCGGCGGGCCCGGCGGCGCCCCGGGGTGCTGGCAGAAGGTCACCCGCGATCTGTGGCCCGCACCGGAGCTGATCATGGACACCGGCAACAGCATCGCGCCCTACAACCACCTGGACACCGGATCGCCGTACGCGATCGAATACGTCTGGGGCCGCCAGGTCGGCGACAACACCATCAACCCGTAGCGGGCCGCGCTGTCGGCGCCAAGTGGTGAAAAGGCTTACCGGGCAAGGTAATGCGTCAGGCGGTCAGGCTTGAGAAGCTGCCCTCGCCCGCGCGCTGGATTTCAGGTCACGCCCGGCGCCCGCCGACATGGAGGCAGCCTCGCCCCGAGCCAGGCCGACGGTCGCGATGATCACCACGACCGTAGTCACCGCGATGACGAACCACTCCCAGCCGCCGGCTTCCAGCGTTTCGCCGAGCACGACGATGCCGAGCACCCCACCCACCACGGGCTTCGCCACGATGATCGTCGGCAGCGAAGCCGTCAGGGCGCCGGCCCGGTACGCCGATTGGTGGTAGATCATTCCGGCCACCCCGCAGAACACCAGCGCGTACAGCTCGAACGATCGCCACACCTGGCCGGGGTGGCGTTCCAGGATGTCGACGACGCCCTTCATCAGGACCGCGAACACCGCCAGCAGGGTGCCGGCCACCGCCGCCAGCAGCAGCGCCGCGACCGGGCGATCCGCCCAGACGCGCGCCCCAAGCAAACCCAGCAGCAACAGCGGGCCGATGACCACGGCAACCACGATCCACGTGTGCAGCGGCGCCCGCTGCTGGCCGCCGGCCGGGTCTCCGACCGCGATGAGCACGGCCAGCGCCACCGCCAGCACCAGTGCCCAGCTCCATTCCGGGCGGGTGATCCGGTTGCCGGTCATCCGCGAGTAGATCGGTAGGGCGAACAGCAGCGCCGTCACTTGCAACGACATGACCAGCAGCACGGAGCCCTTGTCCAGGGCGGCGGCCAGCAGCACGTAACTGCCGATGTCTCCCAAACCCCCCAACCACCACCGCTTGTCGCGCAGCAACATGCCGAACAACGTCAGATGGCCCACCCGTTTGTCGGTGACCTCCTGCGCGGAACGTTGCCGGACCACGTTGCCGACCGCGGACGCCAGCGCGGCACACAGGGCGATAATCGCCGCCAGCTTCGCGTCCGACACGGCATTACCTCCTCGCTGGGTATGGTTGGGCTACCCAACTAATCTAGTCGCGCCCCGCGTGACCGGCGCGCGGAATGTGTCGCCGGGCCGAGCGGTGTTCGCTGCGGGCCCTTCTCAGAGTGGGAAGTTCGTTCCGGTGAGGCGCTCGGACAGTTCCCAGAGCGCGGCGGCGGTGCCGCCGCGCTTTGCCGGCCAATTGCGCCAAGTCGGCTGGGTACGGCCGTACAGTCCGAATCGCGGGCCGACGAATGTGTCGCCCGGCAAATCCTGCGAGGCGGCGTACAACGTCTGGCGGGCGCCGAAGTCGGCATCGGTGGACACGACCCGGTCGACCGCCAGGACCGCCGCGTCGCCCAGCTTGCGGCCGGAATTGCCCTGCAGGTTCGTGTGCGACCAGCCGGGGTGTGCGGCCAGCGCGCGCAGCGATGTGGGGACGCCGTCCAACCGGCGCTGCAGTTCCTTGGTGAACAAGAGGTTGGCCAGCTTCGACTGGCTGTAGGCCAGCCAGGCCGAGTAAGGCCGGGACTGAAAGTTCAGGTCTTTGAGGCTGATGTAGCCGAAGTGGTGCATCAGCGAGGACACCGTCACCACGCGGTCGGTCAGCTTGGGCAACAGGAGGTTGGTCAACGCGAAGTGGCCGAGGTGGTTGGTGCCGATCTGGCCCTCGAAACCGTCGACGGTGACCGCGTGTTTGGTCGCCATGATGCCCGCGTTGTTGATCAGGACGTCGACCGTGTCGATGCCCTCGGCGAAGCGCCGCACCGACGACAGGTCTTGCAGGTCGAGCTGGCGCACCTCCACCGTCCCGGTCGCGCGAGCGGGTGCCGAGGCGGTCATGCGCGCGGCGGCGTCGTGGCCCTTGTCGGTGTTTCGGACGGCCAGGATTACCCGGCCGCCGACCCGAACCAACTCGCGGGCGGTGACCTCGCCCAGCCCGGCGTTGGCGCCGGTGATGATGACGGTGCGCCCGGCGAACGAAGGCAGCTTCGCTGCGGTCCAATCTGCCATGGCAGTCACCCTAACTTCGCACTTGCGACGGTGGCCGTCGGGCCGCCGGCACTCGCGGCGGCGTGCGGGAGCGTTGCGGCTCCACTCTGACGCGCGGGTATCGTGCCTGGGATGACCAGCGAGATCCCGCCTGAGCGATTGCCCGGACGACATTTTGTCAGGCGCGCATCGGGGATCGCCGGATGTATCTAGGCGTCATCGTCAATCCGAAAGCGCGGAGGAATCGCGCCGCTTCCCGCGACCGCATCGCCGAACTGCGCCGTATCGTCGGCCCACACGGCGAGGTGCACGAAACCAACTCGATCGAGGAACTGCGCGGCGCCATCCAGCAGCTTGCGCCGCGCGTCACCCACCTCGTCGGCGACGGCGGCGACGGCGCGCTGCACTGGTTGATCAACGAGATCGAGCGCTGCGTCAGCGATCCGCAGCGCTGGCCCGCGTTCGTCCCGACCAATGGCGGCAGCGTCAACGCCGTTGCGCGCAAGGCCCGGGTGCGCGGGCGTCCGGAAACGATCATCCGTGCGCTGGCGTCCGCCGCCGAGACCGACAAACCTCCGCCCGAAGAAATCCTGGACACGTTGGTGCTCGATGGCGAGACCGTCGACGGGGCGGCCTTTCACCGGCTCTGCTTCGGGCTGGCGGCCGGGGGCGTCGGGAACCGCTTCTACGACCGGTATTACGACTCACCCGATCACGGTCGGCTGGCCGTTGCCCGAGTGATCGCCCGCAGCTTCGCCGACTACATCACGTCGAAGGTCGTCCCGAGCCGGGTGAAGACGCCGAACTACGCGTCGATCCTCTTCACCCCGACGCGGGCGCGCGTGGTGATCGACGGCGATGAGGTCCCGTCGCGCACGCACAGCTTGTTGCACGCCGGCGCGATCGATCTGCGAATCGGTGGTCCGCTTCGGTTGTTCCCGAAGGCGTCCGAGCCCGGTGCGCTGCACTTCCAGGCCGGCAACCTGCGGCCGTCCCGCATCGTGGCGCAACTTCCGACCGCCCTGACCAACGGCATGCTCCGCGGCAAAGGGCTGCGCGACGTCAACGGTCACGAGATGACGATCGAAGCCGAGGACGAGCCCCTGTCGCCCATCATCGACGGCGAGCGCTTCCTCGGCATCGTGAAACTGGTGGCCCGCGCGGGCCCGCGGATCCGCATCGCCAGGCCGGCGTAGCCGGCTGCAGCCGGAACGCAGGTGGCCTTGGCGAGGCGCCCCCGCACCGGAGCTTTTCGGGCCGTGTCGTCCTGTGGATAATTGCGTTTTCGATTTGCGATTTGACAATGAGTGCGACGACGTTAAAGCCTCGTTTTTTGGCCAGGCGGGGCGCATGGCCACAAATAGGAAATGCGTGGATTCGTAGATACGTACTTCAGTATCTCAGGTCATCAAGCAGCGATAAACGCTGGTTGTGCGCGCCTGAAATACTGAAATCCGTAGAAGCGTAGCTCAGCATTCGTGCATTTAATATTGCCGGACAAGTTTATCCTGTGAATGTAGTGTGCAATCGCCATTTGTGCTGTTCGACCCTTTGCTCGGACTGGGCAGACAGCGCTACATTGGATTCATATTTTCAACGAAGTCGTTGTCGGGCCACGCCACCTGGAAGGGGGATCACTCCGCGATGGAGACGCTGATCGATTACCTACACAAATGGGAAGCGCTGAGGCCGGACCAGACCCTCTTCCGGTTCGTCGATGGCGATGGCCGCGAACTCGAGCACTACACCTACCAGGGCTTCGCCGAGCGCACCCGCGAACTGGCCGCCTACCTGTCCAAGGACGCCGGTCTTAAGTCAGGCGATCGTGCGCTCCTGGTCTACCCGCCAGGCCTGGAAATGATCGCGGCGCTCTACGCGTGCGCGCGCATCGGGGTGATCGCGGTTCCGGTCAGCCCGCCCTTGCCGATGTCCTTCGATTCCGGGCTGGCCAAGCTCAGCTTCGTCGCGCGCGATTGCGGGGCAAAGGCCGTGCTGTCGACGAAACAGTTCGAATACGATTTCCGCCTGCTGCTGGGTCAGCGCCAAGGCGCGCAGGCCTGGGCGAACGAGTCGGGCGCCGTCCTGCCGGACCTGCCCTGGTTCGCCACCGACGCTGCCCAGGACTTCGGTGGCGCGCCCGTGGCAGACACCCCCGGCGAGGTGCTCTTCCTGCAATACACGTCGGGCTCGACGAGCGATCCCAAGGGCGTGATCGTCACCCACGCCAACATCATCGCCAACGGTTTCGCCTCCGCCAGCGGCGACGTGGTGGTGGCCTCCTGGCTGCCGCAACACCACGATATGGGCCTGATCTCGGCCTACATGTTCCTCGTGCTGCTGGGCGGGACCACGCATGCGATGTCGCCCCTGGACTTCCTCGCCCGGCCGTCGTCCTGGCTTCGGCTGATCAGCGACGTGCGCGCCACGCACACGCCGGGACCGAACTTCGCGCTCGAATACTGCCTGCGTGAGGACAAGCTGCCCGCCGCCGAATTGGCCGGCGTCGACCTGAGCGGTCTCGAATCCATCATGGTGGGGGCAGAGCCCCTGCGCGCCAACACCTTCGCTCGCTTCCGGCAGCGGTTCGCCGAATACGGCCTGCGGCCCGAGGCGCTCACCGGCGCCTACGGCATGGCCGAATTCACCCTGGCCGTGTCGATCAAGGGCCGCCAGACCATTGCGGTGAACAAGCGTGGGCTGGAGCGCAACATCGCTCGTGTCGAAAAGGCGCTGCCCGAAAACAGCAACCAGGTCACGCTGGTCAGCTGCGGCAAGCCCATCGAGGGAGCCCTGGTTCGGATCGTCGATCCCGAATCGCGCCAGGCGTTGCCCGACGGGCGGGTCGGCGAGGTCTGGCTGGCCGGGCCCTCCAAGGGGGCCGGCTACTGGAACCGCCCGGAGCTCACCGCGGAGACCTTCGGCGCGCGCGTTGCCGGCGATGACGAGCACACCTACCTGCGGACCGGCGACCTGGGCTTCCTCTACGAGGGCGAGCTGTTCGCCTGCGGCCGCAGCAAGGACCTGATCATCGTGCGCGGCGTCAACTGCTACCCCTCCGACGTCGAAGCCGTCGTCGAGCGCACGGCCGCGCAGGTCCGCAAGGGCTGCGTCGCCGCCTTCTCGGTCGAGCACGATGACTCCGAAGCGCTAGTCGTCGTCGCCGAGGTGCGCGACGAGCACAACCTTCCGGACGCCAAGGCCCTGGCCCGCGCGATCCGGCGGCACTGCCACATCGACCCGCACGCGATCGTCTTCGCACCGCCGCGCAGCATTCCCAAGACCACCTCGGGCAAGATCCGGCGTTCGTCGACCCGCCAGCTGTGGCAGGACGGCAAGCTGCCCACCTTCGCGAGCTGGATCAACCAGTCGACCAACCGGACTCACGACGGCTTGGCTGAAGGCTCGGGTCCGCTGGAGCGCTTCCGCAATCTCATCGAGAGCTACGACCTCAACGGCGACGAGGACTGCTCGTTCGCCGATCTGGGCATCGACTCGCTGGCTTTGGCCGAACTGCGCACGGACCTGCAGGCCCTGCTGGAGGAGCACGGCGCGGGGGAGCTCGCCGAGGAGGTCAACACCCGCCTGCTTCAGCGGCTGACGGTGTCCGAATTCTTCGGGCTGATACGGCAATTCGGCGAGGGATCCGGGCAGCCGCTCGACGCCCTGCGCCGGGCGCTGGGCCAGATCTCCGCCGAGTACGAGGCCTACGAGGCCGCCCAGATGCGGGCCGACGCGGCGCTGCCGCTACCGGAACTGGCCCCTGCGCGACCGGGTGAGCCCACCGATCTGCTGCTTACCGGCGCGACCGGATTCCTCGGGCCGTTCCTGGTGAGCAGCCTGCTGGCGCAAACCTCCTTCACCGTGCATGCGCTGGTGCGTGCCACCGACTCGGCGCACGGCCTGGACCGCATCGTGGCGTCGCTGCGCCGCGCCCAGCTCTGGACGCCGGCGCTGGAAGCCGACGTCCGCGCACGGGTCCGGGTCGTCTGCGGCGATCTCGCCGAGCCCGCGCTGGGCATCGGGGAGGCGGCTTTCCAACAGTTGGCGCAGGACGTCGACGCCGTCGTGCACAACGGCGCGTTGGTCAACTACGTCCGCACCTATGACGCCCTGCGGCCGGCCAACGTGGAGGGCACCCGCGAGCTGCTGCGGCTGGCGATGACCAATCACCGCAAGGCTTTCCACCTCGTCTCCAGCACCTTCATCTACGGCTGGAGCACCGAGCCGGTGGTCGGGGAGTGGGACGCCAACGAGAAGATGGCCGGCCTGGACTTCGGTTACTCGCAGACCAAGTGGGTCGGCGAGCAGCTGGCTCTGGCCGCGCAGCGCAAGGGGCTCGATGTCCGCATCTACCGGCCCTCGCTGATCTCGCCGACCCGCGCGGGCTTCGGCAGCCAGGACGACATCCTGGTGCGCCTGACGGCGTTCATGATCGAGCACGGGGTCGCCGTCAACGCGCTCAACCAGATCAGCCTGTTGCCGGCGGACCTGATCGCGGATCACATCGTGACGTTGATGGGCCTGCCGGACGAGTCGGGCAGCGTCTTCAACATGACCGCGGACGACTACTACAACCTCATCGACGTCACCAGGATCCTGTCCGAGCGGTACGGGTATCGCTTCGACTACCACGACATCCCGTCGTTCACCGAGCAGCTGAACCGCCGCTGCACCCCGAACGATCAGATGTATCCGCTGGTCGACTTCCTCACCCGGTCGGCGGGCAAGATCGCGGCGATGCGGGATAAGCGCTACGACAACACCCAGTACCGCCACCGGCGCGAATTGGCCAAGGTCCGCCTGCACGAGCCGGCCCTGACCGAAACCGTCGAACATCTTGTCCGGTTCTTGCGCAGCGAGCGTTTGATCACTGAGGTGGAGGACGAAAGACAGCGCAGCGCCTGACGGATCGAGCTGGCGGATCGACCTGGACGCGGAAAGGGGATGGCACGATGTTCACCGTCGATGACAAGGCAACGGGCCCGCATGACGCCTCGCTCGACCACGAGCGGATCGTCCTGCAGGCGCGGGACGTCGACTTCGACTGGTCGACGCTGCCGTTCTACTACGTGCCCAACGAGCCCTTCACCACGCATTTCTGCAACGTGCTGCACCTGCTGCTGCCGGCCGGTGAGGAGTTCATCGTCGCCGCCTTCAAGGACACCTTGCCGCTGATCAAAGACGACCAGCTGCGGCGCGATGTGCAGGGATTCATCAGCCAGGAGGCGATGCATTCCCAGGCGCACGCCGGGGTGCTCGGGCACTTCGCGGTCAAAGACATCGACGTGACCCCGTTCACCGACCAAATGCGTTGGCTATTCACCCAACTCATCGGCGACCGGCCGCGGTGGAGCCAGCGCCGGCGGCAGAGCTGGCTGCTCGAGCGGGTGTCGATGGTGGCCGCACTCGAGCACTACACCGCCATCCTGGGTGAATGGATTCTCGACACCCCGCAGCATGACGCCATGGGCACCGACCCGGTGATGCTGGATTTGTTGCGCTGGCACGGCGCCGAGGAAGTCGAGCACAAAGCCGTCGCCTTCGACACCATGAAGCATCTGCGTGCCGGGTATTGGCGGCAGGTGCGCACTCAGCTGCTGATCACCCCGGCGCTGCTGTGGTTGTTCGTCCGCGGCGTGCGTTTCATGTACTCGGTCGACCCCTACCTGCCGCCCGGCACGAAGCCGCGCTGGCGGGACTACTTCCGCGCCGCGCGCCGGGGTCTGGTGCCCGGCCCGTTCCAGTTCCTCCGGGTCATCGGCGCCTATTACACGCCGAGTTTCCATCCCTCCCAGCTGGGCGGGGTGGGCCGCGCGGTCGACTACCTGGCCCGCTCGCCCGCCGCCCGCGCCTCGCACTGACGATGACGACCGAGCTGGTCTCGACGACGGTCGCCGCCTCCGACGGCGTGCGGCTGGCGGTGCATGCCTATACCGACATCGACCCCGCGCGACCGACGATCCTGGCCATCCACGGCTATCCCGACAACCACCACGTGTGGGATTCGGTGGCGACGACTTTGGGTCGCCGATTCAATGTCGTGGCGTACGACGTGCGGGGTGCCGGCCAATCCTCAACGCCGGCAGACCGTTCGGGCTATCGGCTGCCGCAGCTGGTCGCCGACGTCGGGGCGGTTATCGAGCGCCTCGGCGTGGACGAGGTGCACCTGCTGGCCCACGACTGGGGATCGATCCAGGCCTGGGCGGCGGTCAC
Organism: Mycobacterium sp. NGS58; assembly: GCF_059812385.1. Classification (NCBI taxonomy): domain Bacteria; kingdom Bacillati; phylum Actinomycetota; class Actinomycetes; order Mycobacteriales; family Mycobacteriaceae; genus Mycobacterium; species Mycobacterium sp. NGS58. Next base: position 8,847 of record NZ_JCALCO010000028.1, read on the forward strand.
CGACGACGCCGTGGTGGGCAAGATCGCCTCGTTCACCTCCGTCTCCGGGCCCCACCTGAACTACGCGGGCAAGTTCCTGCGGTCCGCCCGCACGCCGCGCGGGCTTCTCGACGTGGTCAAACAGGTCCTGGCCTCGTCCTACATCTGGTTTTTCCTCTGCCCGGCCGTACCGGAGCTGGCGATCCGGTCCCGCGCGACGGTGAAAGTCTTTGAGGCCGTTGAGCGTATCGGCGGATCGAGCACGCAGGGCGGACGCGGTGCGCAGTACCGCTCGGTCGATGACTACCTGAACGGGCTCAACCTGTATCGCGCGAACATGCCCGCGCCGATGCTGTCGCCCCCGGCGCAGTTGCCGCGGACAACCGTTCCGGTGCAGGTGCTGGTCGCACACCAGGACTATTTCGTATCGCCCGCCCTGCAACGGTTTACCGGCTCCATCCCCGAGGATGGCAGGGTCGTCCCGATCGAGGGCGGCCATTGGGTGGTCAGCGCATACCCCGACGTCATCGCCCGGCTCACCGCTGAGTGGGTGGACCTGATCGCACGGTCCGGCGACCGTCGCGGCATCGGTTAGTGTGAGGATTGTTGTGGCACAGACTATTTGGGACAGCATTCCGGCCGACCTGTACGGCCGCCGCAAGCGTGACCGCATGTACACCGCGCTGTACGGGGTCGGTTCGCTGTTCGGCGGCCTGGCGTCGGCATCGTGGTGGACGTCCGCGCGGGTGGAGTCCGTGCGGCGCACCACCACCGCAGTGGTCGCCAACCGCGAACTCCTGACTTCCGATGTGGTCGCGTTGACGCTGGCCGACCCCGACGGAGGGTTGCTGCCGTCGTGGACACCCGGGGCCCACATCGACGTCCGGCTGCCATCGGGGCGCCGCCGGCAGTACTCGCTGTGTGGATCGCCGGCCAGGCGCACCGACTACCGCATCGCGGTGCGCCGCATCGCCGAGGGCGGCGGTGGTTCGATCGAAATGCACGACACCTTCAAGGTGGGTGACAAACTCGAGTTCGAAGGACCCCGCAACGCGTTCTACCTCGTCACCGACGAGCGTGAGGTGTTGTTCGTGATCGGCGGAATCGGGGTGACTCCGATTCTGCCGATGATCCAGACCGCCCAGCAACGTGGAATCAATTGGCGTGCCGTCTATGCCGGTCGCAGCCGGGAATACATGCCGTTGCTCGACGAGGTGGTGGCGGTAGGTCCGGACCGGGTCACCGTGTGGGCCGACGACGAGCGCGGCCGATTTCCCACACCGTCCGACCTGCTTGCCGACGCCGGGCCGGCAACCGCCGTCTACGTCTGTGGCCCCACCCCCATGCTGGAATCGGTGCGCGCCGCGCGCAACGCGCACGCGGACGCGCCGCTGCATTACGAACGTTTCGGTCCTCCGCCGGTGGTCGACGGGGTTCCCTTCGAGTTGGAACTGGCCCGCTCGCAGCGGGTGCTCAGCGTGCCGGCGAACCGGTCGGCGCTGGACGTGATGCTCGACCGCGATTCGACCACCGCTTACTCCTGCCAGCAGGGGTTCTGCGGAACCTGCAAAGTGAAAGTGCTTGGCGGACAGGTTGATCGCCGCGGACGCACCGTCGAGGGCGATGACGAGATGTTGGTCTGCGTGTCGCGCGCGAGATCCGGGCGCGTGGTGATCGACGCCTGAGCGCTCGGATGCGCAAGGTTTGACCCCGCACCGTGCACAATGGCCACGTGCAGGGATTCGGCTTTCACACCTTGGCATTGCTGACCGCCGTCGGTTTTGCCGGCCCCGTACTGGCCTCGGTGCCGCGCCTGCGGATACCGGTCATCGTGGGCGAACTGGCCGCGGGTCTGGTCATCGGCAAGACCGGTTTCGATGTGGTCGACGCGTCCGAGCCGACCTTCCAGTTGTTCGCGAACATCGGCTTCGCGCTGGTGATGTTCGTGGTGGGCAGCCATGTCCCGGTCCGCGACCCCGCGATGCGTTCGGCCGTGCCCAAGGCGTTGGCGCGAGCGGTCCTGGCCGGCGCCGCGTCCGCGGCCCTGGGGTTCGGGCTGGCCGCGCAGTTCGGCACCGGACATGGGGCGCTCTATGCGGTGCTGATGGCCTCGTCCTCGGCGGCCATGGCGTTGCCGATGATCGACTCGCTGCGATTACGCGGCCCGCAGGTGCTCCCCGTGACGGCACAGATCGCCATCGCGAACGCGGCCTGTATCGTGTTGCTGCCGTTGGTCATTGATTTTCGTCACGCGCCGACGGCAGCGGTGGGCGGGTTGGCGGTCACCGGCTGCGCCGTGTTGCTCTTCCTGCTGCTGCGCTGGTTCGACCGCAGGGGCTGGCGTCAGCGCATGCACGACTATTCGCACAAGAATCAGTTGGCGCTGGAACTGCGGATCAATCTGCTGGTGCTGTTCGGGCTGGCGATGCTGGCGGTCAGCACCGACGTATCGATCATGCTGGCGGGCTTCGCCTTGGGTTTGGTGATCGCCATGATCGGCGAACCGAGGCGGTTGGCTCGTCAGCTGTTCGGCATCACCGAGGGCTTCTTCAGCCCGGTGTTCTTCGTCTGGCTCGGCGCCTCGCTGCAGGTGCGCGAGCTGGGCTCGCAGCCGAAATACATCCTGCTCGGTGTCGGGCTCGGGCTCGGCGGTGTGCTGGCGCATTGCGCGGGACGGCTGCTCGGCCAGCCTCTGACCTATGCGGTGATGTCTTCTACGCAACTCGGCGTCGCGGTGGCCGCGGCCACCATCGGCACCCAGCAGCACCTGCTCAGCGCGGGCGAAGCCGCGGCGTTGATGTTCGGCTCTCTGCTGACCATCGCGTGCACGTCGATCGCGGGCGCGCTCGCGGCGCGCGGGCAGGGCGCTGCCGAACCGGAGGAAGCCGTCCAGACTCCGTTGGGTCATGCTTAGGCGATGCCGAAGAAATCGCTGCTGTCGCCGCAGCCGGAAGCCGGTTCATTGGAGCCAACGCTGGGGACGTGGCGCGCCGCCGCGCTGAGCATGGCGGTGATCGCCTCCGCGGCGTGGTACGGGCTGGGTGCGCTGCTCGGGGCGGCGGTCATCATTCCGGTGATCTACGCCTTGGCGCGGTTGCGCGCCCATGCGCCGGACGCGCGCAGCACCGCCGAGTTGATCGGCGCCGCCCTTGGCCCCAGAGCGGGGATGGCCGCGGGCATCGTTCAGCTGCTCGCCTATCTGGTGCTGGCGGCGAGATTCGCGGCGACGCTCGGATTACATGTGCTGCAGCTGGTTTCGCGCGGCGACGACCCTGTCGGGATTGTCTCTTGGCTGCCGGTCGTCGCCGCGGCCGCGGCGCTCGTCGCCGGCGCCGTTGCCTGCTGGGCGTCGACTCGGGCCGTGGCGTCCCTGTCGCTGCCGCTCGTGCTCGCGGGCCTGCTCATCTACGTCTACCTCGCGGTGGCGGTGACCACCCTGGTCGCGGTGAGCACCGACGCCGTCGTCATCGGTACGGCCGCCACAGCACACCAGTTGTCCGGCCAGCTCGTCGGATTCGGCCTGGGGATGGTGGGCATAGAACTGCTCACGGTGCGCACCCCGCGCATCGCCCGGCCGGGACGATCCATGTCGCTGGCCGCCGTGGTGGTTGCCGCGGCCGCCGTGGTGTTGTGGGTGGGCGATCACCAGGGTGTGGCGGGGCCCTGGCGATGGAGCGCCAAGATGCTGTCGGAGGCGGTGCCCGAGTTCTACGCCGACGACGGCCGGCGGTGGCTGACGGTGGCCGGGATCCTGTTGGCCGTGGCCGCCGCGCTGGTGTCCGGATGGGCCGCGGTGCGCGCCGCCACGGGTCTGGCGGTCATGCGCGGGGCGCCACCGAACACCGGTGTGCGACTTGCGGTGCTGGGGCTCGTCGCGCTGGTTTCGGCCTTGGTCTCCGTGCACGGCGCGCGCTGGATCGGGCTGGTGGTCCTGGGCGCGGCGCCCCTGCTGCTGATGGCGTAGTATGTGTTTGTCACCGAGGCGAATTCGCGGATTCCGGGCGATAGTGTGGTGGCCTGGTGGGTCCGGCTGCTGATGCCAGCGCTGGGCGCGGTGGCCGTGGTCAAACCGCTCGCGGACTCCGGGTTCGCTTCGGTGGCGGTGGCAACGGTGGTGGCCGCGGCGGTCGGAGTGGGTAGCGCGCTCGCCGCTGCGGCACTGCTGGCGCCGCCCGGTAGTTCCACCGTCAAATCTGAGTAGTCTTACTGATCCGGCGAACGCGGCGCTGCCGCAGGCTTATTGGCATGACCGTTCCCAGCAGCACTTCGAAAACCACCGCCGCTTTCTTCGTTCAGGCCGCCGTCGCGTTCGCGATCAGCTTCGTGGCCGCGCTCGGCGGGATCTATTTCCTTCCGCTTGATCCCTGGCCGCGATTGTTTCTCGGCGTCACTTTCCTATTCCTGGTGTCGAGCGCGTTCACCCTGGCCAAGGTGATCCGCGACCAGCAGGAGGCCGCGACCGTGCGGGTACGACTCGACGAGGCCCGCATCGAAAAGCTGCTGGCCGACTACGACCCGCTCAACGCCGCGAACTGAGTAGTACTACTCAGCCTCAACGCGTAGAAGCGCGCAGGCTCCTGTGCGCGCGATCGGCGAGGCTTCTCTCATCACATCTCCACCACAACGCATCCGCATCAACAGAAGGGCAGTTCCGCTCCCATGACAACCCTTGTGAGATTTCCCGACGTCGCCGAAATTGCCGCGAATACGCCGGCCGATCGCGATCGTGTGCTGGACGTCATCCGCATCACATCGCTGGTCGGCGTGGTGCTCGGCCATACCGTGATGGCGGCCAGCATCATCGAGAATCACGTGCTGATCTGGGACAACCTGCTCACGACCTCCGCTCTTTTTCAGGCGATGACGTGGTTGCTGCAGATCATGCCGCTGTTCTTCTTCGCGGGGGCTGCGGCCTGCGTGTCCTCCTGGGCGCCGGGCACCAACTGGGGCGGCTGGCTGATGAAACGGTGCACCAGGCTGTTCCGCCCGGTGTTCTATTATCTGGCATTCTGGGCCGTTACGCTGACGGTGCTGTATCAAGCTCTGCCGCAACACATCTACGAGCCGATCGCCGGCGTCAGCACGCAGCTGCTGTGGTTCCTGGGAGCCTACGTCCTGGTGCTGGCGGCCATGCCCGTGCTGTACCACATCACCACGGCCGGGCGCCTGGCCGCCGGTGTGGCCACGGTTTACGGAGCGATCGCGCTGATCGACGTGGTCCGGCTGCACTGGCCGGCGATGATGCCGCTGGGCTACCTCAACCTGGCCGTCTGGCTCATTCCCGCCATGTTCGGCGTGGCCTACCGTCGCCGGCTGCTCGGCGGCCGCGCCGCGCTGGCCGTCGCCGCCGCCTTCTTCGCCGTGGACGTCGCCCTGGTGCACTGGGGGCCTTATCAGATCAGCATGGTCGGCACCGGTGACCATCATCTGTCCAATACCAGCCCGCCGTCACTGCTGCTGGCGGGGCACGCAATCATCCTGAGCGCGTTGGCAATCGCGGCCGCACCGGCGATCGCGCGGTGGGCGCAGCGTCCCCGGGTGTGGTGGTGGACCGCCATCGGCAATTCCGGCGCGATGACCCTGTACCTGTGGCACATGCCGGTGCTGCTGGGCGTGCACCTGGTGTTCGATTACCTTGGCTGCCCGCGCTTTCCGGGCGCGCAGGATTTTCTCGCCATCAGCCTCGCGCAACTGTTCATCGTGGTCGTCGCGGTGGCGGTGCTGTTCGTGGCGCTGCGGCCGCTGGAGAACAATCCGTTGTCCGGTTGGGACGGCGCGCCCGCGGTGACGTCACGCGGGCACGGTTGCGCCGTCGGTGGCCTGCTGTGCGTGGCAGGCGCGGCGCTGCTCGCCGCGATCAGGTGGGGACTCAAGGACGACGGGCTGGTGTGCATGGCCGTGGTGGTAGGCGCGCTGGTCGCCGCGCGGGTCGTGGCCCAGCGCGGCGGCGACATAGCGCTGCGGCGCCCGCACGGGGTGGCACGGTAGCCGCGGAGTCGTTGACCCGCGGGGCGAGGGTTGTTCACTCTACCCGCGGGTCACGGCCCTTCGTCCAGGCCGTGCTCGATGGCGTAGCGAGCCAATTCCACCCGATTGGCGACTTGAAGCTTGCGAAATGTCGCCTGCACATGGTTTTCCACCGTCCGATGGCTCAGCGTAAGCTTCTCGGCGATCTGCTTGGCGGACAGCCCTTTTGCGACATAACGCAGCACCTCCGTTTCGCGGTCGGTGAGGCTGGGGCGGGCGGGGCCGTCGTCCTTGCTCTGTGCGATGCGCCGGTATTCACCCAAGACGAGCCCGGCCAGGCTCGGGGTGAACACCGCCCGGCCTGCCGCCGTTGCCGTCACCGCCTGCGCCAGTTCGCCTTTCGAGGCGCTCTTGACCAGGTATCCCGTCGCTCCGGCCTTGACCGCCTCCAGGACGTCCTCGCGTTCGTCCGAGGCCGACAGCACCAGGACCCGCGACGCGGGCGAGGCCGCGAGCACCGCGGCGGTCGCCTGCGCGCCGTCACCGTCGGTCAGCTGCATGTCCATCACCACCACGTCGGGCTTGACGGCCGCCGCCCGCCGCTGCGCGGAACCCACGCCGTCGGCCGTCGCCACCACGGTGAAGCCGTCCTCGGCCAGGTCACGAGCGACAGCGTCACGCCAGATCGGATGGTCGTCGACCACCATCACCGTCGTCGGCGTCCCATCATCCGCCATGGCGTCCCTCCCCCCGCGGCACGCACAACTCCCACTCGGTGCCTTCCCCGGGGTCGCTGCGCAATTCGGCGCTGCCGCCCAACGACGTCAACCGCCCCACGATCGACTGGGAGATGCCAAGGCGTCCCTGGCTCGTCGCCTCCTCGAGCCGGCCGGCCGTGATTCCCACTCCATCGTCGCGGACACTTACCAGAACGGAATCGCCGAGGTCCTCCACGAGCACGAACGCCTGCGCATCCGGGCCGGCGTGGGCGGCGACGTTGTCCAGCGCATTGCCCACCGCGGCGTCGAGTTCGGTTGCCGCCCAACGCCCCAACGGCACCGGGGTGCCGGGCAGGCTGAAGGACACCCGATCGGATTCCCGGCACCGCAGCAGCGTGCGCAGGTCGAGCGTGGCGCCGTCGGTTTCGGGGTCCATGTCGGTGCACGCCAGCCAGCGCCGCAGCGCGCGTTCTTGCTCGCTCGCCAGATCGGCGAGTTCGGCTGTGGCGCCGCCGATCTCATGCCCCTTCTTGGCGACCAGCGCCAGCACCTGGATGGCGCCGTCGTGTACCTGCCGGGACAGCCGGTCGCGCTCCTGCACCGCGGCCGTCAACCGGGCCGCTCGTTGCAGCTCGTCGTGGGCGCGGCGCGCGGTTTGCGCGGCCATCCCGATCGCCATGCCGATCGCCAGTTCGATGATGACGGTGGCGTTGTGCCCGAGGTTGAGCGCGAGGTAGTTCTTGACCGCGAAGTTGGTGGCCATCACCGCAAGTCCAGTCAGCATTCCGCCCGCGGGGCCGAACTGGATGGCGGCCGAGATCGTGGGATTGCTGGCCCACAGGGTGGTGGGCCAGGTCTGATTGTCGGCCGCCCACTGCTGGCTGGCGACCAGGTTGTTCGACCACATCAGCAAGACGACGACCACCAGCTCGGCGACCACCCACGCCGGCCTGCGGCCGAACCCCCGCAGGTAGGCCAGCGCGCACACCGCGCTCCAGCAGATCAGCCCGGCGAACAACACCCAACCCAGCACCGGCCGAACGAATTCCGGGTTGACCGCGATCTGAAAGCCGGTGGCATAGACGCAGCTCAGCAACCGGAACACTTGCGCCGCGCGCCACAGCGGCGTGGTGGGATCGGGGCCGTGATTTGCCATCGTGGTCAGCATAAGGGCGGACGGCGCCCCGGCGGACCGGCCACGGAGATTGGCCGAAAGTCCCTTGAGTTAGAGCCGTCGTGCCCTCGCGGCGCCGCCGAGGATGCATGACGGTGGATACCAGTAACGCGCTAGGAGGGGACCGATATGGACACCCGCTTTCCGGACGCCGGAACGATCCGGACGGCCCTGACTTTGGCGTCGCGCGCCCCGTCGGTGCACAACACCCAGCCGTGGCGGTGGCGCGTCGAGGCGGCGAGCCTGCAGCTGTACGCCGACCCCACCCGCCAACTGCCCAGCACCGATCCCGAGGGCCGCGACTTGATCCTGAGCTGCGGCACGGCGCTGCATCACTGCGTCGCGGCTTTCGCGGCGGTGGGTTGGCGATCCCGGGTGAGCCGGCTGCCGGACGCCGACGAGCCCAACCACCTTGCCACCATCGAGCTGTCCCCCCAGTCCGCCGATTACGTCGACATCGCACTGGCCGCGGCCATCCCGCGGCGGCGAACCGATCGGCGTCACTACAGCTCCTGGCCGGTGCCCATGGGCGATATCGCGCTCATGGCGGCGCGGGCCGCCCGCAACGGGGTCACGCTGTGCCAGGTGGAGGACATCGACAAGCTGCACGACATCGTCGCCGAATCCGTTCGCGATCACCTGACCAAGGACTATCTCGCCGAGCTCACGACGTGGAGTGGGCGCTACTTCTCGGTCGCGGGCGTTCCCGCCCGCAATGCGCCGATGTCGGATCCGGACGCCAAGATCCCGAGCCGGCTGTTCGCCGGCGCGGCGCTGCCGATGGCGCCGCATTCGTCCGCGGCCACCGACAACGCCGTGGTTCTCGCGCTGGGAACCCGTCACGACGATCGGCTGGCGCAGTTGCGCGCCGGCGAAGCCACCAGCGTCGTGCTACTCACCGCGACGTCGACGGGACTGGCCAGTTGCCCGGTCACCGAGCCGCTGGAGACGGCCGAGACCCGCGAAGCGGTCCGCTCCGACGTCTTCGGCGACACCAATTACGCGCAGATGCTGCTCCGGGTGGGCTGGGCGCCGATCAACGCCGACCCGTTGCCGGCCACGCCGCGACGTGACCTCGGCGACTTCGTCGAGTGGGCCGATTGATCGCGTCCGCTAAACATCTCCCGGCGGTGACCCCAAGCGAAACCGCCGGCCGGTGATGCTCTCCGGGACGATGCGCACGTAGTGCGTTTTCTCCGGCCTCGTCCACGGCAACACCTGTGCGCGTGCGGCCTCCTCGAGTTCCTCGGGGGTGCGCAAGGAGCGCGCCGTGCCGCGGACGATCACGCTCCATGCCTCGGCGACGTTGTGGTCGTCGACTTCGAAGAGCACCCGACTGTTGATCGCGGCGCTGACCAGCTTTGTCCCCGCCGCGGTGCGGAACAGCACGGTCCGGCGCTGCACGACGTAGTTGACCGGGAAGATGTCGGGTTGACCGTCGGCGTAGGTGACCAGCCGCCCGAGCGTCAGGCTGCCGAGAAGCTCCCAGCATTCGTGCACCGGCAGGATGTCGACTCCCTCGTCGGTCATCGGATTTTCCCTTCCCGCGTGTGCGACGGCGTCCGCAATAGGGCGCTGCCGCAAGGCTATTGAAGGCCATTGGCCGAAGCGCCGGCCGAAGGTCCTCACCCGCGGGGACCAAAGTCGTTGAACCAGTGGCTTCTCGATGGCTTCCGTCGAGAATATGAGATATCGGGTTGGTCTGCCGCAATGTACTGCCAGACCGGCGGGAAAGGGCCCGCCACGGGGCCAGAAGTCACACGCGATCGTCGCAGCGGCGGACGCGTTGGTGCGCGGTCAGCATGAGATGGTCGAATTCCGACTGCGTGTTCAGCGGCAGGCCGGCGTTGCGGAAGTCCTCGGCGATCTGCTCGGCCAGTGGCCGCAACTTGATGTTCGCTTCCTGGGAGAGCCACTTGAGCAAATCGAAGGCGGCGCCTTCGCTGATGCCGTAGACCAACATCAGCATGCCCTTTGCTTGTTCGATGCCCGCCCGGTTCTCGCTGATCTCAGCGAGTTTCGCGCTCATCTCCTCCTCACGCATTCGTTCGCGGGGTCCGGAGACGTCGATGTAGAAGCCATGGGTTCCGATGACGTCACCGTCGTCGTCAAAGATCCGGTCACCGACGACGACGACGTGGTGCACTTCTCCCCGCGTGTCCACGATCCGGTGGCGCGTGCTGAACGCCTGGCGCGTCTCGACTATCTGACCGATGGTGGCCGCGACATGCCCGCGGTCGTCGGGATGCTTGTGTGACAGCACCAGTTCGGTGGTCGGAGTGACGCTGCCGGGCTCATACCCGTGCATGCGTTGCACTTGTTCCGACCATTCCCAGCGCTGGTCGGTGAAGTAGAACCGAAACCAGCCCGCCGGTTGTGCAGCGCCGCCGGCCAACGCCTCTTCGACGCTGGCCGTCTGGCCGTCGAGTTCCCATTTCATGGTGAGTCCGGTCTGCCTGGCACCGGGGCGAGACGCCGCTGCGGTGGCCTGGGGCCGGCGGCGGGCGGTGGTCGGGGGAGTTTGACCGCCGCCCGGCCCGCCGGTCGGTCAGGCGTTGATGACCTCGCGCTCGCCGGCGCTGTCTCGCACGGCCCGTTGAGTTTCGCCGCGGCCCACGCTGATCTTGCGCGGCTTTGCCTTTTCGGCCACCGGAACATGCAGGCGCAGAACGCCTTCGGCGTAGGAGGCCTCGATCTTTTCGGTGTCGAGGTTTTCGCCGAGCACCAGCTGGCGGCTGAACACGCCGCGCGGCCGCTCGGTGGCCAGCATCTCGCGGTTGGGATCGACGGCCGGTCGTTCGGCACGCACGGTCACCACATTGCGCTCGATGTCGATGTCCAGGGAGTCGACATCGATGCCGGGCAGGTCGAACTCGACGACGAACTTCTCGCCTTCGCGCCAGGCGTCCATCGGCATCACCGCCGGCCTGGCGGCCGTGCCGAGGACCTGGTGAGCGAAGCGGTCGAGCTCACGGAAGGGATCTGAACGCATCAGCATGGTGGTCACCTCTCACTCCAATCTAGGCGGTGGGTCGGCAATTTCCTATGTCTAATGACATAGGTTTGATATATCATCCTCGACAGAATGACGCAAGTGTGCTAGATAGATTTTTTGAGCGGGTAGCTGAAGGAGATGGGTGATGTCCGACTACCGCGGAGACGCGGGTGCCCCGTCGTCCGACCACGGCGTCTACGGCATCTCTGTGGCGGCAGAATTGTCCGGGATCGCGGTGCAGTCGCTGCGCCTCTACGAACGCTACGGCTTGATCACACCGGCCCGCAGCGCCGGCGGTACCCGGCGGTACAGCGCGGACGACCTGTTGCGGCTCAGGCGTATCAGCGAGCTGGTCGACTCCGGGGTCAACCTGGCCGGCGTCGCGCGCATCCTCGACCTGGAGGACCACAACGCCACGTTGTCGGCGGCCAACACCGACCTGCGGTCCACCAACCGCACCTTGCGGGCAGCCGCGAAGACGACCAAGCCCGTTGAGCCGGGCACGGTCTGAACCATCCCGGATTGCGTCGGCCCACCCCGGGTATTCGTCCCCCTATGCCTTCAAGGAGAAGCGATGGGTGAGTTGACGGAGACCGGTGCTCAGGTCGCCGATAGCGCACGGCAGGAAGCCGACTCTTACCGCGGTGACAACGACCGGCCGCTGGGCGGCTACCTGGCGGTGATGGTGGTCTACGGCGTCGTGGTGATCGTCGCGGCGGTGACCGCGCTGGTCAGCGGGCGCACCCTGCCGACCCGCTGGCGGGTCCAAGACCTGATCTTGCTCACCCTGGGCACCCACAAACTGTCGCGCACCTTGACCAAGGACGCGGTGACGAGCCCGCTGCGGGCACCCTTCACGCATTACGCCGGCACGAGCGGACCCGCGGAAGTACAGGAAGAGGTTCGCGAACAAAGCCAGCTCCGGCACAGCTTGGGGGAACTGCTGACGTGCCCCTTCTGCCTGGACATGTGGGTCGCCACGGGATTCGCCATCGGCCTGGTGTTCGCGCCGCGTTTCACCCGGCTGGTCGCCGGCGTGTTCACCGCACTGACCGGCGCGGACTTCCTTCAACTCGCCTACGCTATGGCGCAACAGTCGGCCGAAGGCTGACGACGGTCGCTGTCGCGTTCAGCTCGTCTTCGGCATCGGAATGCCCTCGCTGGCCGCGAATTGCGCGTCGTTCTCGGAGGACAACCCGATCGAAACGACGGAGCGGGTGAACAACGCGTCAGTCAGATACGCGAGCGAGACCGCCCACCGGTTGACGCCCCGTGGAATCGCGTACAGGTGGTACGACCGGGTGACGGCCTTGGCGGGCAACCCCGACAGGTGGATGTTGAGCGGGTTGGCCACCGCGTAGCGCGGTCCAAGGTCGACCACCAGCCCGAGGTTGCGGTGCTTGTATGCCTTGCTGCTGCCGTGACCGAGGCTGGCCGCGACGTTGCGGGCCAACGCCTTGCCCTGGCGCGTCGCGTGTTGGGCGGTCGGCGGCGTGACCTTTCCCGGCTGGGTCAGGTCTGGCACCGCCGCCGCGTCACCAGCCGCGAACACCTCCGGGTGATCCGGCACCTGCAGGTCGGGCCGGACGGTGAGCCGGCCCTTTTCGGTCGGCAGCCCGAGGCTGTGGATCAATGGTGCGCCGGTGACCCCCGTCACCCAGGCGATCGTGCGCGTCTCGATTCGCGAATCATCGCTGAGCACAACGTGATCGGCGTGCGCCTCCTTGAGGGTGATGCCGAGCCGGACATCGATGCCGCGCTTGCGCAGCACCTTGAGCGCGGCGTCACCCAGCTTCTTTCCCACCTCGGGCATCACCTGGTCGGCCAAATCCAGCAGCAAAAACCGCACTTCGGCCGGGTTGAAGCTCATCTGTTTGGCCGCCGCGTCCGCCAGCGCCCGCAGCTGCGCCACCAGCTCGGTGCCCGAATACGACGCGCCGACAACCACGACGGTGCGCCGGGCCGCCGCGATCCGGGGATCGTCTTCGATGTTGGCCAGCTCCAGTTGTTCGACAAAATGGTCGCGCAGGTAGAGGGCCTCGGCAGTGGTCTTCAGTCCGCGCGCGTGCCTGGCGAGCCCCGGGACATCGAACAACCGGGTCACCGAGCCCGGCGTCAGCACCAGGCGATCCCAGGACATGGAATGGCTGCGCTCTTCGGGATCGCAATAGGTCAGCGTGCGTTGGTCGAAGTCCACGCCGTCCACGCGGCCGCGCACGGCGCGGACGTTCTTGAGCGAATTGGCCAGTGGCACAGCGACAAAGCGGGCATCGACCACGCCGCCGGCGACGTCGGGCAACAGCGGTGTGTACAGCATGTAGTCGACCGGCGAGATTATCGTGATGTCGACGGGGGCACGCCGTCGGCGCAGAATCTTGGCCAGCCGGCGGGCGCAGGTGAACCCGGTGAAGCCGCTTCCCACGATCACATGGAGGTCACCGACGCGAGTGTAGGCGGCCCGCGGGAGTGGGCTGCGGCCCGCCCGCGGGTTCATGCACCTGCTGCCATGAAAATCATTGAGCGCGAACGTTTTATGATCCGCTCCGACAGCTGGGGCGCTATCCCCGGGGGGGCCTAGGGCATCCGGGGACGCGTTCGCTATCTGGCCTTGCGCTTCGTTGAATGGCTTCTAAACTAGTCAATGCCACTCCGACGTTGCCAAAAAGGGGCTCCGCGGCTCGAAAGGCTCACGGGGGTGAAGTAGATGCGAGATGGACGCGCCACAATCGTCAATCAGCTCGTGGAGCTCGTAGCGAACCTGGAGCGGGGGAACGGTGATACTGCGGCCGGGCTGCAGGAGCTGATCGATAACGGTGTCGACCACGTGACCGGCTCCCAGTACGCCGGAATCACCTTGGCCGAGAAGCGCAAGCTGGTCAGGAGCGTGGTCGCTACGCATCGTTTCCCGATGATCCTCGACGCGATCCAGAACAGGTCCGGTGAAGGGCCGTGCCTGACCGCCGCCTGGGAGCACCACGTCATGCACATCGCTGACCTACACAGCGAACAGCGCTGGCCGCACTACCGGCGGCACGCGCTCGAGCAGACGCCGGTCCGGTCCATCCTGTCGTTCGAGTTGTTCGCCGACGGCAGCAGCATGTCCGCGCTCAATTTCTATGCCGACCGTCCACACGCATTCGACCAGGAGTCGGTGGAGTTGGGCACGGTGTACGCGACCCATATCGCCTTGGCCTGGTCGATGATGCGCCGACAAGACCAATTCCGCAGTGCCCTGGCCTCTCGAGACATCATCGGGCAGGCCAAGGGCATGGTCATGGAGCGCTTTAATCTCGACGCCGTAGAAGCGTTCGAGCTGCTCACTCGGCTTTCGCAGCAGTCCAACACCAGGCTGGTCGACATCGCGGCCGCACTGATCGACAGCGAACATCCGCTCAAACACCGCCGGCACTGAACACGGCCGCTGACAGCGGTTTTGACCGAAGTCAGTCCATCGGGACCGGCGCGGGTCGCCCCTCGGCGATAAGCCGCTCGCCGAGATCGTAGTCGTCGTCGGCGTTGTAGGTCAGGACGCCTACGACCGCGTCTCCCGATTCGTACCACACGGTGAAGCTGTTGCCGTGGTCGAGCATTCGGCTGCGCTCGTACCCGTCACCCCAGGCGTGATACTTGAGCGTCGCATCACCGATTGTGGTCCAAAACCCCGGAACCCCATCCCATTTCGATTGTTGGCCCGCCGCGCACGCTCCGGCGATCGATCCCTGGTCGGCCGCATCCTGCCAATGCTCGGTGGCCACGTGCCGTCTCGCTACGTCGTGGTGTGCCAGCGCGACGTCGCCGGCGGCGTACACACCGGCCGTGGAGGTTGCCATATCGGAGCCCACCACCACGCGGGACTCACGGATCTCAAGGCCCGCGTCGGCGGCGATGCGACTCTGCGGTGCCACTCCGGTTGCCGCGAGCACCAGGTCACAGTCGATGGTGACGCCGTTGTCCAGGCGCACGCCCGACTCGCTGATTTCCTCCACGGTCACCCCGCCAACATGACGGGCACCCGCCTCGCTGACCAGATCGCGCAGCCGCGCGCCTGCTTCGCTGCCGAGCCGTTTTTCCTGCGGGAGGTGTGACGGCGCAACGACAGTCGCCGAAACTCCACGCATCGCCAACGACGCCGCAGCCTCGCAGCCGATGAATCCCGACCCGATTATTACCGCGGAGGAGGCATGCTGGGCGGCCTCGCGCAGCCTGCCGGCATCGGCCAGTGAGCGCAGCAGCAGAGCCCGTTCCCCGCCGGGAAATGGCGGTGGCGCGGGCGCGGAGCCGCAGGCCAGGACCAAAGTGTCATAGCAGTAGCGCTGCTTGCCGACGTACACGGCGCGCTCGGCGAGGTCCAAGCGATCGACCGGAGCTCCAAAGGTGAGTGCGATCGACCGGTCGCCGAACCACCGCGGCGGGTGCAGCTCGACGTCGTCGGTCTCCCCGCGCAGGAATTCCTTGCTCAGCGGTGGCCGTTGGTATGGCGGGTCGATGTCGGCGCTGATGATCCGCACCGGTGTATCGGCATCGTGCTCGCGGAAGGTCTCTGCCGCGGCCACCCCTGCAGGCCCGCTGCCCACGATGATCACTCCGAGTTGGGTCACCAGCGGGTGATACCCACGCCGCAGGGCGCTGACACCCGCAGTTTCGATAGGAGCGAGACGGGTATCGCCCCTCACATGAAGGCTGTTACCTGGCACGGCAAGCGCGATGTACGGGTGGAGTCGGTGCCCGATCCGAAAATCGAGCAGCCCACCGATGCCATCGTCGAGGTCACATCGACCAACATCTGCGGGTCCGACCTGCACCTGTACGAGATTCTTGGGGCATTCATGAAGTCCGGAGACATCCTCGGTCACGAACCCATGGGCATCGTCCGTGAGGTCGGCACCCAAACCGGCGACCTGCGGGTGGGGGACCGGGTCGTCATCCCCTTCCAAATCTCTTGCGGCAGTTGCCACATGTGCAGCGAGAAGCTGTACACCCAATGCGAGACGACCCAGGTGCGTGAACAGGGCATGGGCGCGGCGCTGTTCGGCTATTCCGAGCTCTACGGCGAGGTCCCCGGCGGTCAGGCCGAGCTGCTGCGCGTCCCGCAGGCACAGTTCACTCACATCAAAGTCCCTGTGGGACCACCGGATTCGCGGTTCGTCTACTTGTCGGACGTCTTGCCCACCGCGTGGCAGGCGGTCGAATACGCCAACATCCCGGACGGCGGCTCGGTCACCGTGCTCGGGCTGGGCCCCATCGGCGACATGGCCGCGCGCATCGCCGATCACCTGGGCTACCGCGTGATCGCCGTCGACCTGGTGCCTGAACGACTGGGACGCGCGGCGAACCGCGGTATCCACACCATCGACTTGGGGCGGCTGGACGGCTCGCTCGGCGACGCGATCCGCGACCTGACGGACGGGCGGGGAACCGACTCGGTCATCGAGGCCGTGGGCATGGAGGCGCACGGCTCTCCGACGGCCAAACTGGCGCAACAGGTTGCCGGACTGCTGCCCGATGCGCTCGGCAAGAGGGTCATGCAGACCGCCGGCGTGGACCGGTTGTCCGCCCTGTACTCCGCCATCGACATCGTGCGGCGCGGCGGCACGATCTCGCTGATCGGCGTGTACGGCGGCATGGCCGACCCGTTGCCGATGCTGACCCTGTTCGACAAGCAGGTGACCTTGCGGATGGGACAGGCCAACGTCAAGCGCTGGGTCGACGACATCATGCCGCTGCTGACCGACGAGGACCCGCTCGGCGTCGACAGCTTCGCCACGCACGTGCTGCCCCTCGACGAGGCTCCGCACGCGTACGACATCTTCCAGAAGAAACAGGACGGTGCGGTGAAGGTCATACTCAAGCCGTGATCGTCTATGCCCCAAGGCTTTCCGGTTAGCGCCTGCGGCGCGGCGACCCGTATGCAGTTTGACGGCTGTGTAAGCAGGGTATTGATTGCGCCATGACCACCGCAGACGCTCTCGCTCCCACGCCCACCGGAGAGGTGTGGCCGGGCCGGGCCTACCCCCTGGGGGCGACATACGACGGCGCGGGCACCAACTTCGCCGTGTTCAGCGAGGTGGCCGAGCGGGTGGAGCTGTGCCTGTTCGACGCCGACGGCGTCGAGAGCCGCGTCACCCTGCCGGAGATCGACGGCTTCATCTGGCACGCGTACATCCCCAACATCGAACCGGGCCAGCGCTACGGCTACCGCGTGCACGGTCCGTACGACCCGGCTGCGGGGCAGCGGTGCAACCCGAACAAGCTGCTGGTGGACCCGTATTCGAAAGCGATCGACGGCTCGTTCGAGTGGAACCAGTCGCTGTTCAGCTACAACTTCGGCGACCCCGACAGCCGCAATGACGACGACTCGGCGGCCAGCATGCCCAAGTCGGTGGTGATCAATCCCTACTTCGACTGGGGAAACGACCGGCCGCCCGACCACCAATACGCCGACTCGGTCATCTACGAGGCGCACGTCAAGGGCCTGACCCAGACCCACCCCGACATCCCCGAGCCGCTGCGCGGCACCTACGCCGCGGTAGCGCACCCGGTGATCATCGAGCACCTCAAGGGCCTCGGCATCACCGCCATCGAGCTGATGCCGGTGCACCACTTCGCCAACGATTCCACCCTGGTGGACAAGGGGCTGTCGAATTACTGGGGTTACAACACGATCGGATTCTTCGCACCCGACTTCAAGTACTCCAGCGCCACCACGCCGGGCGGGCAGGTCCAGGAGTTCAAGGCCATGGTGCGCTCGTTGCACGAAGCCGGCATCGAGGTCATCCTCGACGTGGTCTACAACCACACGGCGGAGGGCAACCACCTGGGCCCGACCCTGTCGATGCGCGGCATCGACAACGCCGCCTACTACCGGCTGGTCGAAGACGACAAGCAGTACTACATGGACTACACCGGCACCGGCAACAGCCTCAACGTCGGGCATCCGCACGCGCTGCAGCTGATCATGGACTCCCTGCGCTACTGGGTGACCGAGATGCACGTCGACGGCTTCCGGTTCGACCTGGCGGCCACGCTGGCCCGCGAATTCTACGACGTCGACCGCCTGGCAACGTTTTTCGAACTCGTGCAACAGGACCCGACCGTCAGCCAGGTCAAGCTCATCGCCGAGCCGTGGGACGTCGGCCCGGGCGGATACCAGGTCGGCAACTTCCCGCCACAGTGGACCGAATGGAACGGGAAGTACCGCGACGCCGTTCGCGACTTCTGGCGCGGCGAGCCCTCCACCCTGGACGAGTTCGCCTATCGGCTCTCCGGATCCGCCGATCTCTACGAACACACCGCGCGGCGGCCGGTGGCGTCGATCAACTTCGTCATCGCTCACGACGGCTTCACACTGCGCGACCTGGTCTCCTACAACGAGAAGCACAACGAGGCCAACGGTGAAGACAACAACGACGGCGAGAGCCACAACCGCTCCTGGAACTGCGGAGCGGAGGGGCCCACCGACGACGAACAGGTCAACGACCTGCGCGCCCGTCAGCAACGCAACTTTTTGACCACGCTGTTGTTGTCCCAGGGCGTGCCGATGGTCTGCCATGGGGACGAGCTCGGTCGCACCCAGAACGGCAACAACAACGGCTACTGCCAGGACAACGAACTCACCTGGATCGACTGGGAGAACGCGGACGCCGGGCTGCTGGAATTCACCCGGACGGTGTCGGCGCTGCGGGCCGAGCACCCGGTGTTCCGCAGGCGCCGGTTCTTCTCCGGCAAGCCGGTGGGCCGCCGCGGTCAGGACGGACTGCCGGACATCGCCTGGTTCACCCCCGAGGGCGCCGAGATGACCGACGAGGACTGGGGCGCCGGATTCGCCAAATCCCTCACCGTCTTCCTCAACGGTCATGGCATCCCCGACCGCGACCCGCGCGGGCAGCGGGTGCTCGACGACTCCTTTCTGCTGTGCTTCAACGCGCACTATGAGCCGATCGAATTCACCTTGCCGCCAAAGGAATTCGGCGCTTCCTGGCAGGTGGTGATCTTCACCGGACCCGAAGAGGCCACGCCGGCCGACGAAGTGCCCGGGGGAGGCGTGTTCACCGTCGACGCGCACACCGCCGTAGTGCTGCAGGCACCCGACGGCGGTTGAACACCTTGACACAAACCCGCCCGAACGTTACGTAACGCGCCGCCTGCCGATACGCTGTGGCTGCAGCGAGGTCGTTACAGGAGAGGGCGAATATGTCAAGGACAGTGGTGATCGGCGCCTCCAGTGGGCTGGGGCGCTGCATAGGCGTGGGCCTTGCGCAGCGTGGCGATCAGGTCGCGCTGCTCGCGCGACGCCGTGAGCGCATCGAGGCCGCGGCCAGGGACGCCGGCCCGAACGCGATCGCTGTCGAGTGCGATGTCACCGACCAGGCATCCTGCCGCTCGGCCATCGACCGCGCCGCCGACGCCCTCGGCGGCATCGACAACATCGTCTACACACCCGCCGTCGGGCCGCTGGTCCGCATGGTGGACACCGACGCCGACACCTGGCGGCGCATCTTCGATACCAACGTGATCGGCGCTTCGTTGGTGACGGCCGCGGCGGTGCCGCACCTGACCGCGTCGGCCGGCAAGGCGGTGTACCTGTCCTCCGACGCCGGCACTTTCGGGCCGCCCTGGCCTGGCCTCGGCGCGTACGGCGTCAGCAAGGCCGCCCTGGAACGGCTCGTGGAAGCGTGGCGGGCCGAACATTCCGACATCGGGTTCACCAACCTGATCGTCGGGGAGTGCGCGGGCGGCGAGGGCGACGGCCAAACCGGGATGAACGAAGGCTGGGACATGGACCTGGCGATGAAAGCGGTGCCGCTGTGGTCCGCGCGCGGCTGCATGCCAGGCAAGCTGATGCCCGTCGAGGACCTCGTCGACGTCGTCCACACCATCCTGCGCACCAACGCCTCGACATCGATGCCGCTCGTGGTCGCCCGCGGGGCGCCGGCGAGCCCCGCCGCGTTCGCCGAGGCAAACCAGTCTTAAGGGCGGCCGAGCTTCTCCTTGGCCAGGTCGGTGAGGAACCGCGCCGTCGACGTGGGGCGGAAGGCCAGGGCCGCGTCGGTGAGCGCATCACGTGATGCGGTGGGCAGTTCGATGTCGGCGGCGGCGACGTTGAATTCGAGCTGCTCGACGCTGGAGGCGCCGGGAATGGCGACGACGCCCGGATAGCTGATCAACCAGGCCAGCGCCACCTGTGCCGGCTTGGCGTCGACGTCCTTGGCGACGTCGCGCAACAGTTGCAGCAGCGGCTCGACGCGGCGCAGGTTTTCGGTGCCGAACAGCGAATTCACCGCGCGCACGCCACCGGGACGGTTGTCCACGCCGTATTTGCCGCCCAACAGGCCCTGTTCCAGCGGACTGTAGGCGATCACTATGCGGTTCTCCCGCTCGGCGAAGGGCACCAGATCCTTCAGCGCCTTCGGGTACGCGAGCGAGAAATGCACCTGATTGCTGATCACCGGCCGGCCGAGCGCGGCGTCGGCCTTCTGCCACCGCTGCAGCGAATAGTTCGAGACGCCGGCGGCGCCGATCTTGCCGCTGTCGAGCAGGTCGCGCATGCCGGGCATGATCACCGAGTCGGGGAACACCGGGTTGGGCTGGTGGATCTGGTAGAGCGGAATGCGGTCCAGCCCCAGCCGCTGGGCGCTCGCGTGGGCACGCTGCTTGACCACGGCCGGGAACGGCACGACCGGCATGATCTTGCTGGCCACCGCGACGTCCGCGCGCTCGTCGCCGAGGGCCTCGCCCAGGATCCGCTCACTTTTGCCCAGGCCGTACACCTCCGCGGTGTCGAATAGCGTGACCCCCAGCGCACGGGCGCGGCGCACGATGTCGCCCGCCGCTCCGGCGGCGTAGCTGTCCCCGTAACCCCACTCCCGTGAGCCGAATTGCCAGGTGCCCAGGCCGATCCGGCTGACCCGGCCGACCCCGTCGACGTCGACAAATTTCATGCGCTCAGCCTAGTGGCGATCGCCGATCCGCCGTGGGCTGCTCAGCCGGGAATCTTGCCGAGGATGTAGTTGGCGATGCTGACCGCGGCCGCGCGGGGCGGCCCGCTGTCGGTGGTGCCGTTCGCGGACACGTTCAGGTCGATGACGACGTTCGCCTTCGCGGCGATCGCCCGGGCCGAACGCACCTGGATGGCCTTGGGCGTCAGATCGAGGGTGGTGATGCCGTTGCCGGCATCGGCGGGCGCGCTCAACGACATCGGGATCGGCCGCCCACCGGGAGCGGTCACGGTGACGGTATAGCCGCCGCACTGGTGCCACCCCGACAACAAGGTGGCCAACTGCGCCTGGGCGGCGGCCGCATCGCGGAAAGCCGCCACGCCCTGGATGACCTGCATCGACTTGAGCATGCTGCGCGTGTCGGTGAATTGCCCGGCGTGATATCCGGCCAGCGCTCCCGGCGTGTAGGCGTCCGGGCTGCCTGCGGCGATGCTTCCCCAGCACTCGGGGCGGTCGATGCTGCCGTCATCCGCGGCGCGGCCCGGGCTGTTCCAGGTCGGCCCGACGTCGAGGTTCGCATCCCCGGTGATGTTCCGCAGGGCATCGAGCCCGGGTAGCAGCGTCGCTACGGTCTCCGGAGGGACCGTGGGCGGCGGCGGTCCCACCGCCGTGCTGGATGCGGAGGGCGTCCGATGCGCGGAGGTCGAACCGGCCAGCGTCGCCCATCCCGCCAGAGCGACGACCGCCAGCAGGATGAAGATGTACGACAGCGTCACGCCCACCAGCGCGCGGTCGCGGCCGAGTTCGCCGGTGCGGCGGATCTGCGCCAGGCCGAGATGTCCCAGAATCGCTCCGGCGGGCGCGAACAGGAATGCGAAAACCAGTGACAGCGTCGCCGCCGTGTTCACCGGCGGGCGGTACGGCGCGGGTGGCGGTGCGAAAGGCGGGGGCGCGGCCGCGGGTAGCTCGTCGGGTAGCTCCTCGTCGGCCGGCGGGACGCGGCCAAGCGGGTCGTAGCTCAGCGGGTTTTGCCAATACGGGTTCTGTGGGTTGGTCACCCCGGTGCCTCCTTAGCGGGGAGAACCTGCCCGAAATGTAGCCGACGAGGGCGTCTGGCAAAACCCGTCACAGGCGGGGTTTGGCGACGCTGACCACATAGGGGACGTGCGCAAAGGTCAGGTAGACCCGACGCGGCCCGACGGCCATGCCCGAAAGCTGGGCCGCTCCGGCGGCGGGAGGCAGCCCCGAACGGTAATCGATGGTGCGGAGCACGTGGATGTGACCGTCCGGGAAGCCGGTGAAGCTTGCCGTCTCCAGCGTCACCAGTTCGCGGTCGGTGGCGGCATAGATCCTGGTGTCGTCGGTGCCGAGTTCGCGAATCGGCGACGGTAACCGCGTGCTGGCCAGCACCTCCAATCCCTTTCCGCCGCGGCGCGAGTCGACGGCGCGCAGCGTCGCGTCGTCGCGGCCGGCCACGTAGCTGCGTGTCACCGCGGTGCCGTCACCCGCCGAAACCGCGACGTCGAGGTCCAGTGAGCCGCGTTCCGCCGCGGGCGACGACGTCCCCTGAAAGTGGCGGATGCCTGACGGGCCGAACAGGTGGTAGTCGATCTCGCGGCCGCGATTCGCGCCGTCGATGGTGTCCGCCTTCATGCTGGTGATGGCGGTGGGGAGCGTGCGATAGCCGTACTGGTCCACCGGCGTCACCGCCTTGCCATCCGCCGACAGCGCCAGCAGCATCCGCAATCCCGCATCCTCGGTGAGGTAGGCCGGCGCGGGCCCCGCGTCGAAATCGCTGACCTGGCGCAGACTTTCCAGGTCGACCTCCGCCACCTTGCCCCGCTCGGGCTGCGGCACGAACACGACGCGCTCGTCTTTGCGGCTGATCTGCAGGTTGCGTCCGGACCCCATGGGCGCGGAGAACCGCGTCCTGGCGTCGCCGCCGTGATCGCCGGCGCCGACCTCGGCCAACCGGCGATCGTCGGTGATGCCCACCAACGCGTGCATGCGGTACGACCACACCGGCTCATGCAACGCGGCACCGGCCTGCCAGAGTTCGACGTCGGGTGCTGATTCCAGCGACGCTCCCGGCCGTGAACAGCCCGAGGTCAGCACGACCGTCGCGGCCAGGCCGGCGACTCCGCCGCGCAGCAGAGCCCGGATGCGCTGGCCAGTGCGGGAATCCATTCCGGCGCCCATCGACGGTCAGCTCCTTTCGCCGCTTGTCCAGGAGATACCCCGCCCAGCGACGGCCACACCCCCGTTTGGCGCTCGGATTCGTCGGGTAGCCGTCCACGGAGCGCGCGCAGCCCTGCGCGTCGAACCAAAGTAGATGGGAGGGACACTGTGGCACCGACCGCCATCAAGTCGCCCACCGACGTGGTCGACTTCCTCGTCAGTCAGCATGAGCAGATCAAAGCGATGTTCGCCGATACCCTCGCGGCGTCCGGAAAGGCCCGCGAGAAGGCCTTCGTCGAGCTTCGGCGGTTGCTCGCCGTGCACGAAACTGCGGAGGAAGAGATCGTTCACCCCCGCGCGAAGCGCAAGATCTCCGACGGCGCCGCCGTGGTGGGTCAGCGTCTGCACGAGGAGCACGAAGCCAAGACCGTTCTGCAGAAGCTCGAAAAGCTCGACGTCGACAGCGAGGAGTTCACCCGCGATCTGACGAAGCTGCGCGACGCGGTGATCGAACACGCCGAGCACGAGGAGCAGGACGAATTCTCCAAGCTGGGTGAGGAATTGAGCGGCGAGGAACTCGAACGCATGGGCCGTGCCGCCAAGCTCGCCGAGGCGATCGCCCCCACCCGCCCGCACGCCGGAGTGGAATCCCAGGTGGCCAACCTGGCCGCCGGACCCTTCGCCGCGATGCTCGACCGGGCTCGCGACACCATCACCGGCAAGGGCTGACGCAGCCACCCCTGGCGTGGTACCCCCGCTCGGTGGGGGAGCGGGGGTACCCACGCCTCCCATCGCACCATGGCCGCAACGTCCAACGCACCCGGTGCCGCCCGCTACCTTCCGGAGGAGCGGGACCTCGATGCGTTGCGCGATGCGGCCGAAACATGCCGCGGCTGCTCACTTTTCGAAGACGCGACCCAGACGGTGTTCGGCAATGGGCATCCGGGGGCGCCGATCATGCTGGTGGGAGAGCAGCCCGGCGACCAGGAGGACCGTGCCGGCGAGCCGTTCGTCGGGCCCGCCGGACGGTTACTCGCCCGCGCCCTCGAGGACGCCGGCGTCGACCCGGCTCTGGTCTATGAGACGAACGCGGTCAAACACTTCAAATTCACCCGCAAGGGCGGCAAGCGACGCATCCACCAGAAGCCCGGCCGCACCGAGGTGGTTGCGTGCCGGCCATGGCTGATAGCCGAGATCGAGGCGGTGCGGCCCCACGTCATTGTGTGTCTGGGCGCGACTGCCGCACAGTCGTTGCTGGGAAACGCTTTTCGGGTGTCCACTCAGCGCGGCCAACAACTGCGGCTGCCACCGTCGGTCGACGTGCACCTCGCACCCGAGCCGATCGTCGTCGCGACGGTGCACCCTTCGTCGGTGTTGCGCGACCGGAGCGACCGACACGACGAGGTGTACAAGTCGTTCGTCGACGACCTGCGCAGCGCGGGCGCAGGCCTCGCCGGGCCCAGCTGAGTTGACCCCTGCGAGTCAACTCTTCTTGTGCGGCAAGAACTCCTGGGCCTTGGTCTTCAGGCCGACCTTGACGAAGCCCACACGGTCTTCGTCTCCGGAGAGCACCGCCGTGGTCGCAGACTTGAACTGCTCCCAGGTGGCATGCGGCGGGATGGGCGGCATGTCGGGGTCGGTGTGGACGTCGAGCACGGTGGGACGGTCCGCGGACAACGCGTTGCGCCACGCGTCCGACAACTCCTCGGGATCCTTGATAGCCATGGCGTTCAGGCCGAGGCTTGCCGCGAACGCTGCGAAGTCGATGTCGGGAAGGTTCTGGGACTCCGCGAATTTCGGTGCGCCGGCCATGGCCCGCATTTCCCAGGTGACCTGGTTCAGGTCGTTGTTGTGCAGGATCGCAATGATCAGGCGGGGGTCTTTCCACTCGTTCCAGTACCGCTTGATTGTGATCAGTTCGGCCATGCCGTTCATCTGCATGGCGCCGTCACCGCTGAACACGATGACGGGCCGGTCGGGGTGACCGAACTTGGCGCCGATGCCGTACGGAACTCCCGGGCCCATCGTGGCGAGGTTGCCCGACAGCGAGCCCCGCATATTGCCGCGGAAGCGCAGGTTGCGCGCATACCAGTTGGCCGACGAACCGGAATCGGCTGCGACGATGGCATTGTCGGGCAACTGCGGCGACAGCTCGGAGAACAGCCGCAGCGGATTGACCGGGTGTGCGGTGACCATGGCTTCCTTGTCCATGGTCTCCCACCAGCGGGCCACGGTCTTCTCGATGCCCTCGCGCCACGAGCGGTCCTCCTTGCGGCGCAGGTGCGGGATCAGCGCCCGCAGCGCGGTCTTCGCGTCGGCGACCAGATTGACCTCGTAGGGGTAGCGCATGCCGATCATCCGGCCGTCAACGTCGATCTGCACGGCGCGGGCCTGACCGAATTCCGGCAGGAACTGCGTATACGGGAAGCTGGAGCCGACGGTCAGCAGCGTGTCGCAGTCTCGCATCAATTCGTAGCTCGGTCGCGTCCCCAGCAAGCCGATCGAGCCGGTGACCCAAGGCAATTCGTCCGACAGCACGTCCTTGCCCAACAACGCCTTCGCCGCGCCGGCACCGAGCAGGTCTGCGACTTCGGCGAGTTCTTCTCGGGCGCCGCGGGCGCCGGTGCCGACCAACATGGCGACCTTCTTGCCGGCGTTGAGCACATCGGCGGCGCGCGCGACGGCGCTGTCGTCGGGGGCGATGTCCGGGTACTCGATGCCGAGGCTGGAGGGCACCATCTTGAACGCGTGTTCGGGCGGCGAGTACGGCAGCTCCTGGACGTCACTGGGGATGATCAACGCCGTCGGCGCCCGCTGTGTCATCGCGATCCGGATCGCGCGGTCCAGCACGTTGGGCAATTGTTCGGGGACGGTGACCATTTGGACGTAGTCGCTGGCGACGTCCTTGAAGAGGGTCAGCAGGTCGACCTCCTGCTGATAGTTCCCGCCCATCGCGCTGCGGTTGGTCTGGCCGACGATGGCCACCACCGGAACGTGATCGAGCTTGGCGTCGTAGAGGCCGTTGAGGAGGTGGATCGCGCCGGGGCCGGAGGTCGCGGCACAGACGCCGACCCGGCCGGTGAATTTCGCGTAGCCCACCGCTTCGAAGGCGCTCATTTCCTCGTGGCGGGACTGGATGAACTTGGGCTTGTTGTCCGCGCGGCCCCACGCCGCGAGCAGGCCATTGATGCCGTCGCCGGGGTACCCGAATACGTGTTCAACGCCCCACGCCCGCAAGCGCTCTAGCAAATAGTCGGAAACCTCTTTTTTGGACATGCTTTCCCTCCTCGGCAGACGGTTCTATGTGCTGGCGGATGGGCGTGTGTGGCTATTGTTTGAACCACCCGCTGGACACCGTCCCGCCGCGGACCAGCCGATAGCGGCCGCCGCTGACGGACGTGACCCATGCAGGCTGCCGCCGCGAGGGCGGCCTGGGCACTTCCCACACGAGCCCGATTACCCGGATTCGTCGGTGTTATTCGCTGAAACGCGGCGGGTCAGGTGACTCTCAGCCAGCTTTCAGCTGGCGATTGTGCATTGAATTAGGCCGTTTCCGGCAGGTCGGACAGCCTGGAAGCGTTGCCGCCCTTGGCTACTCGCCGGATCAGCATGCGGGTGGCCTTGTCCAGGGTCTCCTGAGCCGCGTCGGGTTTGCGGACGCGCCCGGCGCGGCGCACCGCCGCGGCGATCGTCAGCCCCTGCTCGTAACCGGTGACCACGCGGGGGTCGACGTAGGAACCGCGCGCGACGGCAGGGGTGTTGCCCAGCTCCTCGGCCACCTCCTTCATCACCGCGGATTCGACGCTTTTGGCCACCCGGCGTGAGACAGCCGGGTCGGCGTCGGCGAAGGCCGCGGCCGCGAGCACCGTCCCATGCCACGTCCGCAGGTCCTTGACGGTGTATTCGTCGCCGACCAGCTCCTTGAACCGGTCGTTGAGATCGGCGGCACGAACATCGAGCCAGCCGGACGAGGTGCGGCACACCAGCAATCGCTCGGTGCGGTCGGGGCGGCGCATCAGCGCACGCACCGCCCGAACCACTTCGGGGTCCTCGATTTCGACGGTGCGCCGGACCCCGCTCTTGGCCGGAAAATCGAACTCGACCGCGTCACGCCGGACCACCACATGCTCACACAACAGCGTGGACAGGCCGTAGGACTCGTTTTCCTCGGCGTATTGCTCGCCCCCGGCGCGAAAGTACCCCCGATCGAGCAGCCGCAGCGCGAGCGCCAACACCCGCTTGCGGGTCAAGCCCGTGCGCGTCAGGTCTTTGGCGATCTCGGCGCGCCACACCGGCAGCCGCGTGGACAGTTCCAGCACGCGGTCGAACTTCTCCTCGGCGCGTTCCTGCTGCCAGGCGGAGTGGTACAGATACTGCCGCCGGCCGGCGGCGTCGATGCCCACTGCCTGAATGTGACCGTTGCTGTACGGCGCGATCCATACGTTCTTCCAGGCAGGTGGAATAACCAGATCCTTGATGCGCTGCAACGTTTCCGGGTCGGACAGCGGCTTGCCATCGGGCCGGTAATAGGCGAAGCCCTTACCGCGTCGCTTGCGCGCGATACCCGGCTTGCTCAATACGCTCCGGCGCAGCCGCATTGTCGGCCCTCCAGTTCTGGTAGCTGACTGCACAATTACCCGCCGGAGAAGTTGTTCACACCGCGGAAGGGCGCCCCCGACGTGGCAACGACCCGCCACAGCGCTGTGGCGGGTCGTCTCGGGCTCCAATCAGCCGGCCATGAACTCCTGGTAAGCCGACTCCAGGTTCGGCGGCAGGGCGGAAACGTTGCACTGCCGTTCGGTGTCGCCGATCGGTGCCAGGATGCCGCGCAGGTCGTGGTACTCCTGCGGGTGGCCGGTGAAGTAGCCGCGCAGGCTCGATTCAGCCTCTGGCCGGGGCTGCCCGTAGGCGGCCGTCACCACCTGGTTGGCACCAGGATGGGCCGCCAGGTACTGCTGGGCGGAGCCCTCCACCGAGGAGACGGTGTTGTTCACGCCGGCCGGGCTGCAGTCGGGTGCTGCGGCCGCGGATGGCGCACCGACGATGCCCATCGCCATTCCCCCGAGTAGACAGCCGGCACTGATCCCGGCCACTTTCCGGCGCGCGACAATACTGCTGATTTTCATGATCTTTGATGTCCTTCGAAACGAATTGACTCTGAAGAGAGGCTCCCGATCCTCGAAATCCAAAGTAGCGGAGGCCAGCAGTGGCAGTGTTCGCTGACGACGAACGTCGGCGGCAGCTACCCGCTTTCCAGGGGCGTTTGCTAAGCGAACGATCAAACGATCGAGGAGTTTTTAAGAGAACGGCCCGAATCTTAGGGAATTGTCAGCGACATCGTGACGGAATTGTTACTAGGAGCGGGCATCAGAGTGAGGCTTCGAGCCGTCGCCGTCCGTCGAGTGGTGGCCGTTGGTACTCGGGGCAGCCAGGGTTTGCAGCCAGGTGTCGACGTCGGGGCCTACGACGACTGCCTGACCGGATGCCAGCAGCGCTCCGGCGCCCAGCGCGGCGACCGCGGGCTCTACAGTTCGCACCCGTCGGCTATCGCCCTGCTGGGCAAGCAGTTTGGATGTCAGATCGGGTAGCCGGATGGCGTCCGGGCCGGTGATGGTCCGCGGTGCGTGTATCTGGCCCAGGGCCGCCTCGACCATCACGTCGGCGACGGTGTCGGCGGCGATAGGTTGAATCAGCCAGTCCTCGACGATCACCTCGTTGCTGTTAGAGGTCACCGCGTCGTGGTTGGTGGCGAATTCGTACCACTGCGTCGACTTGACGATCGTCGTCGGTACCGGGCCGTCGAGCAGGATGTCCTTGGCCTTCCGCTTGGCTTCGTAATAGGGGAAGCCGTCGAACACCGGGTCCTCGATTCCGGCGATCGTCGACACCACCAGGCGCTGAACTTCTTGCGTGGCACACGCTCCCACGATGTTGCGGGAGGCCGCCGCAAGGGTTTGGCCGATGTTCGACGTCCCGTCGGCAGGCACCGGGTTGGACACGTCGATGGCGACGTCTACCCCCCTGAGCGCCCGCGAAAGGCTTGGCCCGTCGAAGAGATCGACGCCATGCTCGCGCGAGATCTCTACCACGGTGACGTCGCGCGACCTCAGCCGGGCGACAATGCGGGAGCCGGCGGTGCCGGTCGCTCCAATCACGGCGATAGTAGTCAGTGCTCTCACCCCTCGGCCTGCTTCTATCCGGCGAAGCGTCAGTCAAACAGTCGATTCGGCTAGCGGATAGGTGAGGTTCGGCCGCGGCCCCGGCTACGTGATGGCGACGTGATGACGCCCACATCATTCCGAGCTATCCAGCGGTGATGGAAGACCGCGGCGTTTGGCGGCGCGTGCCCTGGGAACGCCCTAGCTGTCATGCGAGCGCAAGCTCAGTAAACACCGAGAGGGAGGTCGAACCCATGGGGGACGACAAGAGCGGGCCGGAGGAAGCGGTTAAGGGCACCGTCGAGGGCGTGAAGGGGAAGGCCAAAGAGGTCGGCGGGGCCGTGCTCGGTCGCGACGACCTGCAGCGCGAGGGCCAAGCCCAGCAGGACAAAGCCGACGCCCAACGCGATGCGGGCAAGAAGGAAGCCGAAGCTGAGTCGGCGCGGGCCGGCGCCGATGCTGCCGAAGAGCGGCAGAAGAAGAACCAGTAGGCCACCCGCAACGGGGCTCGGTCCGATTCGGGCCGGGCCCCGTTCGCGCGTAGGGTATGCCCGCGACGTCGAGTGCCGATCGATGATTCCAAACCCCCCTAGCGGGTAATCCGCGCTGAAGCCGCCGTGCGGCGTGTACGGATGACGAACTCGTCGGCCTCGTCACGAGGCTTCTCACCCGCCGACGCCGCGCTCTCGACAGCGCCGACGTCGGCGTGGAAATCGTCGGGGTCACCGACGAGATGCCGTTCCCCGACGACATCGCGCGGGTTCTGGTCGCGGTGCAATCGCGCCACCACGACGGCTGAAACCCTTTAGACCCGTTGCAAATCCACCACCAGCGGGCGGTGGTCGGAAATGGTCATCAGGTCTGATTCCACGGCGCCCCCGCGCAACTGGTGGTCGTCGGTCAAGATGTGGTCGAGCTGGCGGTTGGGCGTGACAGCGGGAAACGTCTGGGCGGCGGCCAACGCCCGCATGCCCGACCAGCGGCGCACCGTGTTCGGGGTCATGTTCAAGTCTCCGGTCAACAGCCGCGGTCCGGGGAAGCCGCGCAGGTCATGAATCAGTCGGCGCAGCTGGCGCCGATTCCAGCCGGGAACAAAGGAGAGGTGGGTGTTGGCCACCGTGAGCCCGCCCAGCGGGGTCCGCAATTGCGCGATGACCGCCGCACGCGGCTCCTCGTTGACGACCATGACCCGGTTGGGTCCCGGGAGGTACATCGGAAATCGCATCGGGATGCGCGGCAGTCGCACCACCTGCCAACTGGCGACGGGGTATCGGGACAGCAGTGCGATTCCGTACGCGGCCGTGCCCGGTTGCTCGCGGCCGGTGGCGGCCATCCAGGTCGCCCCCGGCGTGCCGGAAATCGCCGCTACGAACCGGTGTTCCACCGCGCCCATGGCTTCGGCCGCCGCGGCGGTCAGGTCGGCGCGCTCCGAGCGCGGCTGCTCGCAGTCAACCTCTTGCAGGCTCAGTACGTCCGGATCAAGGCGTTGCACGCAGTCGCGGAGCCGCTGGACGACCACGCCGTCGCCGACGGTGCGCCCATGCAGGATGTTGAACGTCGCAACACGCATAGGCTTCCACCTACCCACTTTTTCCCTCGTGCAGTCACCGGGTATCCCCGCCGCGGATCAGTGCGCGCCGGGCACACCCTCGCGAGCGGCCACCGACCGGCCGTCGCCGGTGTCGAACACCTCCACGATGACGTCACTGTCGCAGTAGCGGCCCATCGGAGTAAGCCCCGGCGTCCGCGCGATGACCTCATGGGCCGCGTCGCCGGTGAGCGGGTAGTCATCCACCGGATGACGCCAATGCGCGGCAACGATATTCGCGCCCGGCTGCAGTCGCGGACACTCTCGGCGCAACACCTGCGCCAGGGTCTCGGCCTCCAAGTAGTAGGCGACTTCGCTGAGCACCAGCAGGTCGAACGGCCCGGCCGGCCAGGCGGCGTCCAGCGACGAGCGGATCAGCGTCACCCGCTCGCGGCAGCCGGCTTCACGCAGTCGGGCATCCGCGCTGCGCAACGCGGCCTCGGCAACATCCACCGCGGTCAGGTGGTCACAGCGCTGTGCCAGCCGCGCGGTGAGCGTTCCGATCGAGCAGCCCGGCTCGAATCCGTGCCCGTAGCGGCGTTGCGGCAACAGCCCCAGGGTGATCGCATACTTGCGTTGTTCGTACCACCGCGTCGACAGCTGCCAAGGATCCTCCATGCCGACATACATCTCGTCGAAGTAGCCGTCCGGAACCCGCGCGGTCACCGAAATACGACCTCGCCCACCGCGAGCAGTCGCTGAAGCACAAAACCCGGCAAGATGGGCGGCGATTGGCTTCCATTGGGCTCGAACTGACTTCGATAGAAGTGCGCGGCTCGGCGCTTGCGTTCGGTGGCCGGCCCGAGAGCAGGTACCGCGTAAGCCTGATCCCATGGCACCGCTGGATCGGCGGGAAATGCCCAGTGCCACATCCACACTGGATACTCCAACAGCGTGGCACCGGTGCCCACACATGCGGCCGAGGCCGCCCTCCCCACCGCCTCGTGGTCCGGATGGCCGTCGCCGCGCCACGTCGCCGCGCACCAGGTCCCAGCACCGGCAGCCTCGAGGATTTCCGTCAGCGTCTCGGTGAGCCTGTCCTCGTGATCGGCCAGCTCTCCGTCCGGCAAGCCCAGCGATATCGGGGGAGGGGTGCCCAAAAGCCCAGCAGCCCTCCGCAATTCGTATCGACGAGTGGTCTCCATGCGAAGGCGATCCGAAGCGGACGCACCGGGGTGCGCGGCTCCGCCATCGCTGACCGCGACCACCTGGACGGGAATCCCCGTCGCGGCCAGTTGTGCGATCGTCGCACCCAAGCCCAAGGTTTCGTCGTCGGGGTGCGGCGCCACCACGACTAGCTGTGAGCACTCCCTCAGATCCAGGGTTGGCAGGGGCTGCTCCTCAAACGCGGCCAGCCACAACGGAGCCGGAGTCCCGCCGTGCGTCAGCGGCTTGGCCGCAAACCGTGCGCAGTTGCCTGCCGGCAGGGTTTTCATGGGAACCTCGCCGTCTGCTGGCCGGCCAGCCGACCGAGCTCGGCCAGATCGCGCTCGGCGTGGCTCTGCCGGATGTAGATGCTGAGATCGGCGACCCGCTGCGCGTGCCGGCCATCCTGGCACAGCGGGCCGGGGCCCAGAGCGCGTCCGGTGCGGGTGATGGCTTCGTCGACCGCGTGTTCCACCACCGTGCGGACGCGACGGGCCAGCAATTGTGCCCTACCCGACCTGTCAAACGGGTCGTCGTCGACCTGGCTCGCGGCAACGGCCAGGATCGCGTCACCGGCCGCCAGCGCGGCGTCAACCGCACCCAGATGCGCCAACGAGTACGCATCGGCCGATTGACTTGCGGCGCAACGGTATAGCGGATCGGCGACCCTGCGGGCACCGCCGAGCCAGCAGGCGGCCACGCCGATGGCGCCATGCCAGAACCCGGGCCTGGACAGATAGTCTCCCGGATCACCCACCGCGACGGCCTGGGCGTTGGTGAACTGGACCGGCCTGGTGTCGCTGCCGGCCATCCCGGCGTTCCACCAGGTGCTTGGCAGGGCCTTGACGGTCGGGTCGGTCGCGGTCACCGCGAACAGGCCGCGCGATTGGTCCTCGAGCCGCGCGGTCACCAGCGCGTGAGTGCAGAATCCAGCGCCTGAGCACCACACCTTGGTGCCGTTCAGGGTGAACGCGCCGTCGGTGTTGGTCGCGGTCAGTGCGGCATCTGGGGCCTCGGCCGCCCACACACCCCACAGCTGTCCCGGTTCCGGGGGCTTACCGCCCAGCTCGTGAAGTATCGCGACGGCATCGACGTGGGCTTCGGCGATCCTGGCCGCAACAATGTTGTCTTCTGCCAGCTGTGCCAGTCGGTGCCAGCGTTCGGCCGTTCGGCCCGAGGCGGGCAGGGGTAACTCGAGTCGACCGGATTCCAGCCAGTGCTCAACCAAACCCGCCGTCACACGCAATCACCCGCCGCCGTTCTCCCCATTTGCCTGAGGTGATGGGCGAATCCCAAAGGCGCCCGAGCCTGGGTTCGCGCCGAGGTGATCACCGACAATTCGGTGTCTCGATGAATGCGGTAGCCGGCGGCCTCGAACCGCTCCACCAGGTCGACATCCTCGCCCGTCGGCAAGGTGCGGAAGCCGCCTACGCGCCAATACGCCTTGGCGCTGAAGCCCATGTTGGCTCCGTGAATGTGTTCATGATCGTCGTCTCCATACGCGGGATCTGCTTGGTAGCAGCGCATGTAGCGTTCGACGACGTCGGCATTGTGCTGCCGCCAATCGGTTACCCGCACGACGCCCAACACCATGTCCGCACCGACACCCAGCTGGCGGACGAGCCAGCCGGGGTCCACCCGGCTGTCGGCGTCGGTGGTGGCAAACCAGCTCCTGGCGCCGTCTCGCAAGAGCGACCGGGCGTAACCGAAGCCGACGGCGCGGGCCGTGCCGACGTTGCGCACGTCGACGCTGATGAAATGCACATCGGGACCATACTGACCGGCCAGCTCATCGCTGCCGTCGTCACAGCCGTCCAATACGACCACGATCGTGACAGGAATCGGCGCGCACAGGGCGGCGGTCAGCACCGTGCGCAGGCACGCCGGCAACTTTTCCCGCTCGTTGTGAGCGGGGATCACAACAGCAGCAGCGTCATAGGCGCGTGGCACGGCGGCTGACATAACCCCGAGATTTCCCAATTGGCCACAAGTTAAACGACTTGGCCCGCCGTGCCAGGTTGCTCCCGCGATGAGCCGGGTATGAACTAAGCACCATGGCAGCGACCGGAGCCCACCCCGACGCACCCGCGGGCGCCACGCCATTGCGGGACGCGCTGCGCGGCGCGGCCTCGGCTCTCAAGGAGAACGGGCCACGTTTCGCCTTGGCCGGCAGCTACGCGTTATGGGCTTACGGTGCACCGGAACCCAGTCACGACGTGGACCTGGTGGTAGCGGAGTCCGATGTGGAAGCCGCAGTGGCCACGCTGGCCGGCGCGGGGTTCGCCATCGAACGGCCACCGGAGGATTGGCTGTTCAAGGCCCGCGTTGCCGGTGTGCTGGTCGACGTCCTGCACCGGATCAATGGAGTGCCGGTCGATGCGGGCACGCTGGACCGCGCCGAACAGCACGAAGTGCTCGCCATCAGCATGCCGGTGTTGCCACCCACTTTGGTGCTTGTCCAGCAGTTACGAGCGCTGCACGAGCACCACTGCGACTTCGCCAAATTACTGCCGGCCGTGCGCGCGGTGCGCGAACGGCTGGACTGGGAGGCGATCCGAACGCTGACCGCGGACAACGACTACGCGGTCGCGTTCTTGGTGCTGGCCGATCGCCTCGGCCTGACCGGCTAATGCTTACGCAGTTTGGCGACCAGTTTGTCTTTGGTTAGGCTCGAATAGCCGGACATACCAAGCTCTTTGGCGCGCTTCCTGAGTTCCGTAACTGTCCAGTCCTGGTAAGACCCGGACTTGCCGCCCTTGCGGGCTACCTTGGACTTGCCCTGTCCGGCGGCCGCGTTCGAAATCCGCGCGGCCTTTTCTTTGGAGTCGCCCTTCTTACGCAAATCCTGATACAGCTTTTCATTCTTGATCGACGAACGCGGCATCAGCGATCCTCCTATCCATGACGTGACGCCCTATTTGTCCGAGTGCCCGCCCCGGCTGCGGAAAAAACCACGTTTTAGGCGGGAATCGGGTCCGTGCGCCGCTCCCAGCAACGGTGCCGGGCCAGAGCAGCGGTGAATTCCTCGACGAAGCGGTCGGGCAACTCGTCGGCAGCGGCTTTGGTGGTGATGACGGATTGATCGTTGAGAACGTCGGTGTCCTCGGCGAGGCGATTCGTGATGCCGGCGCTGCGCAGCAGGTCAACGCCCGCCCCGTAGGCGCCGACAGGCTTCAGATGCTTATAAGCCTCGGTCACGAAGTGCACGGCATAGCCGTCGTTCGACAGGGTCGACACGGACCGCGGCCCGCAGGCCACCACGACGGCGTCATACAGCACCGACGCCATCGTCGTGAACGACCGGTCGACCGGAAGCTCGCCACCGGATCCCCCCTCCAACGTGCCGCCGGCGACCGGTGCCAACACCTCGACCATGGCGCCGCGTTCGCTCATCTGCTCGATGAAACGTTGCGTCCCCACCACGTCGACACCATCGGCGGCCAGGACCGCGATCTTACGCGAGGCGATGGTGTCGCTGACACTGATCTGGGACAGCGCCGGCGATGCAGTCACCTCGTCGACCGGCTCCTCGGGTGGTTCGGGCAGCCCCAGCTTCGCCGCCACCTGCGCGGCCAGTCCGCCGTCCACCCGGGCGAGTTGTTCTACTACGGCCGAACGGATCTCGGGGACCTCGACCTTACCCAGTTCGAAAGCGAACGCGGCGACGATGTGTTCGGCTTCGACGGTCGACATGCTCTGCCAGAACATTCGGGCCTGACTGTAATGATTCTCAAACGACTTGGCGCGCTTGCGCATTGCCTGCCCGTCGAGTCGCTCGGTGTAGTGGCGGAACACGTTTTCGTCGGCCAGCGCCGGGCACCCGCCACCGATGCTGTTCTTGTAGTAACTCGAGCGCCCCTGTGGAATCGTGTGCTGTCCGTAACCGTCGTGTTGGTTGGTTCGCACCTCGGCCACCGGCCGGTTGATCGGCAGCTGAGCGAAATTGGGGCCGCCCAGGCGGATCAGCTGCGTGTCCAGATAGGAGAAGTTGCGGAACTGCAGCAGCGGATCGTTTGTGAAGTCGATGCCGGGCACCACGTTCGCCGTGTGGAATGCCACCTGCTCGGTCTCGGCGAAGAAGTTGTCCGGGTTGCGGTTCAGTACCATTTTGCCCACCGGACGAACCGGGACCTGTTCTTCCGGAATGATTTTGGTCGCGTCGAGCAGATCGAAATCGAACTTGAACTCGTCGGCCTCGGCGACCAGCTGCACGCCCAGCTCCCACTCAGGGTACTGGCCCGACTCGATGGCCTCCCACAGATCCCGGCGGTTGTAGTCGGGGTCCTTGCCCGCGATCTTCTGGCATTCGTCCCAGATCAGCGAGTGCACGCCCAGCCGCGGCTTCCAGTGGAACTTCACGAAAGTGCCTTCGCCGCTGGCGTTTACCAGCCGGAAGGTGTGCACGCCGAAGCCCTGCATCATGCGGTAGCTGCGCGGCAACGCCCGGTCCGACATCAGCCACATTATGGTGTGCAGGGTCTCGGGCTGCAGCGACACGAAGTCCCACAGCGTGTCGTGCGCCGACTGCGCCTGCGGAATCTCGTTGTGCGGCTCGGGTTTCACCGCATGCACAAAGTCGGGGAACTTTATGCCGTCCTGGATGAAGAACACCGGAAAGTTGTTACCCACCAGGTCGTAATTGCCCTGTTCGGTATAGAACTTGGTGGCAAAGCCCCGGACGTCGCGGACGGTATCGGCCGATCCGCGCGAGCCGGCCACGGTGGAGAACCGGACGAACACCGGGGTTTGAACACCAGGGGCGGTCAGGAATTTCGCTGCGGTGTAATCGGCCAGCCAGTCGTCGTAGGGCTCGAAATAGCCATAGGCGCCGGCACCGCGTGCGTGCACCACGCGCTCCGGAATGCGCTCGTGGTCGAAGTGGGTGATCTTCTCCCGGGCGTGGAAGTCCTCCAGCAGTGTCGGCCCCCGCTCGCCGACCGTCAGCGAGTCGTCGGTGTGGTCGACGCGGACGCCCTGTTGGGTGGTCAGGTAACCGGTGTCGCGACGGAACCGCGCCGGGTCGAGGTCACGTTGTTTCGGATTCTGATCGGTTCCCATGGCTCGTCTCCTCTCAATCGTGGGGGGTACCACGGCCCATCTCGTACAAACGGCGCGAATTGCGCCCTATCCACCGGGAGCAGGGTTGCCTACCATCGATACGGGTAGTCGAAAGTGGTGATCGAGACGGCTGAAGTCGGCGCCCTTCAAGGTGTGGTAGCGATCGGCGCGTCGGCAGGCGGAGTCGAGGCGTTGTCGAATCTCGCCGCGGGGCTGTCGCCGGACGTGCCCTACGCCTATCTGATGGTGCTGCACGTGCTCGCCGGAGCGCCCAGCATCCTGGCGCGCATCGTCGATCGCAGCGGCCCCCTGCCCGCTTCGGCCGCAGAGGACGACGCGCCCCTCGAACCGGGACACATCTACGTCGGCATTCCGGACCGCCATCTGCTGGTGGCCGACCATCACATCCTGCTGTCACAGGGGCCCACCGAGAACGGGCATCGGCCGGCGATCAACGCGCTGTTTCGGTCGGTGGCTCTCACATTTGGGACCCGCGCGATCGGCGTGGCCGTGCTCAGTGAGCGGTTATCGACTACCGCTCCACATGGCGGTGAGCCCGGTGACTGAGGTCGATCCGGTCGTCCGGGCTTACCGGGAATCGCAGCACGGTGTTCAGATTCTGGTGGCGAAGGGCGTGCTCGA
This sequence comes from Mycobacterium sp. NGS58, assembly GCF_059812385.1. Classification (NCBI taxonomy): domain Bacteria; kingdom Bacillati; phylum Actinomycetota; class Actinomycetes; order Mycobacteriales; family Mycobacteriaceae; genus Mycobacterium; species Mycobacterium sp. NGS58. The sequence goes on from NZ_JCALCO010000028.1 coordinate 46,386, forward strand.
CAGCTCGACCTACCGAATCGTCCGCGACACCGTCATCAAGGCGGCCATCGACGAGCCCCAGGCCGTCATCGTTGATGTCAACGGTTTGCATGTGCCGTCAGCCTCGGCCTGGACCGTATTCACCAGCGCGCGTTGGCACGTCAGCGTCTGGCCCGACGTGCCGGTCCTGCTCGTATGCGCCGAGCCTCGGGTGCAGCGGGACATCAAAGCGGTCGGCGTCACCCGTTATGTGCCAGTGCATTCCACCGTCCAGCTTGCGCTGAATGCGTCGAGCTTCCCGTCCCTCACGGTGCGGCGGCGGGCACGCACCGAGCTGGCGCGAAACATCAGCAGCCTTGATACCGCTCGCAGTGTGATCGCGGACTGGCTCACCCGATGGGACGTCCCCGAGGCGATCGCGGTCGCGGCGACTGTGGCAACCGTCTTCGTCGAGAACGTCCTCGATCACACCGAGAGCGCTCCTGCGCTGATCGTCGAGAGCTATCAGAACAGCGTCACCGTCGCTGTCGAGGACGGCAATTCGCATTTGCCGGGCCGGCACGAGGACGCCGACCGCGGCGCCGACATGGTCTCGGGGTTGGCCATCGTGTCCGCGCTGTGCCGCGTGTGGGGCGCCACCCCCACCACGTCTGGCAAAACGGTGTGGGGATCGGTCGGGCGAGAAAACCAGCTCTGACGCCGTGAGTAGCCAGGGAAGTCGACTGGCAAACCTCGCAATATCGTCGACAGGGGTTCCAAACCACCCGGACGCCAACAGGACCACCAGCTCAACGCCGCGGCCACGCGCGACAGTCGTCACCTGTTAAGCCTCCACCATCTCGACCTGCCGCCGGAGTCCTGCGTCGGACGATGCCGCTTCGATGCTTTTCAGCTGCTCATCGAGGTCGGCTGGCGAAAGCCGGCCAGCCTGCGAAGATGCCCCTCGCGCCGTTTTCGCGGGTATCGGCCAGGGTATTTCACACCTACTGTTGGTGAATGGACGATGGCGCGCGGAGGGACTTGCAGTGAAGATTGCAATTGTCAGCGGCGATGACGTCGTCGGGGAGGACCCCGAGCGGCTGTGCGCCGCCTTAGCGGTCCAGGGGCACGACACGACGGTATATCTCCGACGAGCCACTCGACGCTCGATGCAGGCGGCTGCGGAGGGGCACTACCGCTGCCTGTCGGTCCCCGTCGGCCCGCGCAAGGCAGCACCGACCGTCGACGTGCTGCCCTATGTGGGGGACTGGGCCGCCAAACTCGAGCGGGCCTGGTCACGGGAGCAACCCGACGTGGTGCACGCCTACGGTTGGCAGGGCGGCCTGGCCGCTCAGTTGGCCGCTCGCCGCCGGCGTATTCCCGTAGTGCAGACGTTTCTGGGTCTCGCGGCGACGTCGCGCGGACAAGCCGACGCGAAACACAACAGCGAACGAGCGCGCATCGAGCCGCTCCTGGCGCGCAGCGCGGCCTGGGTGACCGGCGAGAGCAGTGAAGACGTTGAGGCACTGGCCCGGCTACGTCGGCTCCGGACCGCAGTGTCGAACCTGACGTGCGGCGTGGACGCGTTGCGCTACACGCCGGCGGGTCCAAAAGTCTCGCGTAATGGCCTGCGGCGCGTTCTGTTGGTGACACCGAATCCCTTGTGGTGCAACGGTATCGACATCGCAATCCGCGCCATGGCCAAGTTGCCCGCCGCGGAGCTCGTGATCGCGGAGAATGACCCCACGGATGGCGACCAGACTGACGCACGAGCTCGGCTGCAACACCTTGCCGCGGAGCTGGGCGTGGCCGCTCGCGTCCGCTTTGTCGGCGCGGTTGCTGACGGCGAACTGCCGAAGTTGATTCGGTCCGCCGAGGTCGTGGTGTGCACTCCCCGGCAGCCGCCGCGCGCCACCACCGTGTTGCAGGCCATGGCCAGTGGGGTGGTCGTGGTCGTGGCCGCCGTGGGAGTACTCGCCGACGTCGTACTCGACGACATCACCGGTCTCGTCGTGCCGCCGGAGAACCCCATCGCCTCGGCCGTGGCGATGAGAAGGCTTCTCGACCACAGCTTTCAATCTGAAAGCATGGGTGCGGCGGGCCGCAGCCGTGCTACGTCGCGCTTCGCATGGGAGCGCATCGCGCTCGACGCGCTGAATATCTACGAAAGCGTCGGGTCGCAACGACGGGTACCCACAGGTACGGCGGCACGCTGATGCGGGCGATCCTGCCCCTTTCTGAAGGCCTGCCATGACCACCACCACGAGCGGCATCGAAAACGATGCACCCAAGCTGGTCATGTCTCCCGCCGACGAATCGCCGGATGGAACCCGGCCCGACTATTGCCCGGCCCATCTGTCGCCCGATGCCGAGCATGGATTCCGTCCGGTCGTCGTGCAGTACAAGCAGTTTCGCACCGCGGATGCGCATGCGGCGCGGCGATTCTTCGCCGGCGCATATCAGCCGGGCTGGCGAATGCCCGGGTCGGCGGGCATCGCTTCGGTATCACACCGGCGCAGTGATGCCGGCTCGGTGACGGTCGACGAGGTGATGATCCAGGGGCGTGTGACGCTCGAGGTTCCGTCGGGCGACACGTTTGTGGTGATCCAGCCGCGTGCGGGATCCTTGAGCGTCGCGGGCGGTCCCGTTGCCAACGCGGACTTCCCGATTCTCGTCGCCCACGGCATGCCGTGCGTATTGCACTGCAACGGGGCGCGTTTCGACGTGGTGACCGTCGAGGCCGACGTGCTGAACAAAGTCGCCGCGGATTGGCAGGTGTCTTTGGGGCAGCAGACTCAGTTCGCGAATTGGCGGCCGCGTTCCCGTGCCGCCGTGCGGGCGTGGCATCGAGCGCTGGATTATGTTGTCGGCACCCTGGCCTCCGCCGACACCGCGAACCAGCCGCTGGTCGCCGCGGGCATGGCCGGCCTGCTGGTCGGTGCGCTGCTCGAGTGCTATCCGTCCAACCTCACCGAGCAAGACCCGGCCAGTGATCTCGCGCTGCCCGTAACCCTCAAGGAGGCGGTGTCTTTCATCCACCGCCACACCGCCGAGGACATCGGCATCAACGATGTCGCCGCCGCGGTCCATCTGACGCCCAGGGCGGTCCAGTATCTGTTCCGCCGACAGCTCGATACGACGCCGACCGAATATATGCGTCGTGTCCGGCTCAGCCACGCCCATCAAGAGCTGATTGCGGCGACGAGTGCTACCTCGACGGTCACCGAGATCGCCCTGCGGTGGGGATTCGCGCACACCGGACGCTTTGCGGTGCTCTACCGGCAGACCTACGGTCAGAGCCCGCACACCACGCTGAGGCAGCAGACCGCAACGTCCTGACTCGCGAGGCGGGCGGGCCGCGTCTAAGCATTTCATAAGAATCGTTTGCCGGATTTGCCAAAAGCGGACCGAACTTAGGCCTAAGATCGTCCCATCCTTAGCTGCGGCATTGGGGCCGCGATCGAGGGGGGAGCGGTAATGAGTGCTCGACGATTGGCTCGCCCAGCTGACCCGTTCCCCGACCGGCTGCCGCCGAGTGAGACCGTGACGGTTAGGGCGGCCGACGGCACCCGGCTGCACGCCGAGGTGTTCGGGCCGCCCGACGGCTATCCGATTGTCTTGGTCCACGGCATCACCTGCGCGATCCGGGCATGGGCATATCAGATCGCCGATCTGGCCGGCGACTACCGGGTGATCGCCTTCGATCATCGCGGCCACGGACGAAGTGGTGTGCCGCGACGCAAGGATTACAGCCTCAAACACCTTGCCTGCGACTTGGATTCGGTGCTGGATGCGACGCTGGCGCCGCACGAACGGGCCGTGGTGGCGGGTCACTCGATGGGTGGCATCACCATCGCCGCGTGGTCTGAGCGCTACCGCCACAAGGTTCCCCGTCGTGCCGACGCCGTCGCGCTGATCAACACCACCACCGGTGATCTGATCCGGAAGGTGCAACTGCTGCCGGCGCCCTACGGGTTGTCGCCGGCCCGGGTTCTCGCGGGGCGCGCCCTGATCAACGCGTTCGGCGGGTTCCCGCTCCCGCGCGCCGCCCGCATCCCGAGCCGGTATGCGGTGGCGATGCTGGCCACCGGACGAGACGCCGACCCGACTATCGCCAGGCTGGTCTGCGAACTCTTCGAGAAGACAGCACCGGCGGGACGGGCCGGCTGTGCGAGGGCGCTGGTGACGTCACTGGGGTCTCGGTATCTCAATCTGGACGGGCTGACCGTTCCGACGTTGGTCATCGGCAGCGAACGCGACCGATTGACCCCGATCAGCCAGTCCCGCAAGATCGCAGGTACCGCGCCCAACCTGATCGAGCTGGTTGAGCTGCCCGGCGGTCACTGCTCGATGCTGGAACACCCGCGCGAGGTGAATCGCCAGTTGCGTGGACTCGCCGAGATGGCGGTCCGCAACGCGGCCACTCGCCGCATCAGCTCATAGCAGGGCGGTGATCTCGGCGGCGGCCCGCTGCCCGGAGCGGATCGCACCGTCGAGGAACCCGGTCCACTCGTCGGCCGTCTCGGTGCCGGCCCAGTGAATCGGCCCGACCGGTTCGCGCAACCACGGCCCGAACCGCGTCCAGGACCCCGGCGGCACCGCGGCGGTGGGGCCGCCGGGCGCGAATTCCTCGACCCCCCAACGATGATCGACGTAGTCGAGGGGTTTGAGGGCGTCATCGCCGAAAAGCGTTGCAAAGCAGCGTAAAGCGTCGCGGCGTCGCTGATCGCTGGGTAGCGAGTCGAACGCGCGGGCATCGACGAAACCCATCAAGACGCCGGGACCGTCCGGGTGCGGACTGACGTCGAAAGTGATGAAGACGGGACCCTCGTCGGACAGCGCCTGGCCGGAGAATCCGTTGGTGCGCCAGAACGGCGTGGAATAGGCCGCGTACGCCTTGCTGAGCCGGCCCTGCGGCCAATGCCGGGCGAGTTGGTCGTACTCGGCGGGCAACGGGGGAGTGAACTCGAGCGAGGTGCGGTGGGCGGGTGGGATCGCGACGATGACGAATCCGGCTTCGGTCTCCCCGAGATCGGTCGTGACGGTGACCCCCGCGCCGTGGCGCTCGATTCGGCGGACCGGGGCGCCCAGCACCACCCGGGTGCCCAGTTCGGCGGCCGCGGCCTCGGCGATCTGTTGCGTGCCACCCGGGAATCGGTCCTGTTGGGCACCGTCTTGGACATCGAGCAGCCGGTCCAGACCGCCGGCCGCGTGCGCGTACCGGGCCGCGTGCAGCATCGACACGTCGTCGGGTTCGCATCCCCACGTCACCCGCGCCACGATCGCCAAAAGGTCGCGCGACGAAGCGGTCGCGCGCACCGAGCGCAACCAGCCGCCGAGCGACAGGCCGTCGAGTTCGCGGGCACGGCGGGCATCCCACGGTGCCGCCAGCGGGATGCTGCGGGCGATCCTGTCGAACTGCCACCGCAACCGGCCGATGTCGAGCAGTCCGGTCAGCGAAAGCTTTGGAATGGTGCCGTGATACGCGTGCGTCCAACCGCGCCAATGGATAAGATTCTTGCCGTCGTGGTGCGTCGGGGTGGTCGGGACGTCGAGTTCGGCCGCCATCGCCAAGACGGCGTCCTGGGTCGGCCCGACGAAAGTGCCGCCCAGATCGGCCGGCAATCCGGCGACGCTGCCGGTCAGCGACCGTCCACCGACTCGGTCGCGGCCCTCGAAGACCACAACGTCGTGGCCCTGTTGGGAAAGCTCGCGCGCCGCGGCGAGTCCGGCAAAGCCCGCACCGACCACGACAACGTCGACAATCCGCGGGGGTTCCGGCACGCGGTCTAGTGAACCGCATTTCTACGGTTTTTACGACAAGTTGTGCAAGCTGACGGAGCGGCTCCGTGACGCGTGCCGGGGCAGCCGCCGCAGTGCTACGGCGCGACCGTCAGCCAATCGGCGAATCCGGACGGGTCGTGCCGGCCCAACGCGCCGTGCTCGTAGAGGCCCCAGCCCTCGACCGGCTCGCCGTCGCCGTCGCGGCAGACCGCGCGGCCGACATGGTCGATCACGCCGAAGCCCGCTCGGCCGATGATGGCCGGATCGGTCATGTCGTAGGTGAGGCGCTCGGCGAACTTCTCGCCCTTCCACATCCCGTGTGTCCAGTCGGAGTCGCCCCCGTAGCCGCCGCCGACGTGGATGGGCACCGGCAGCTTGGACTCGACGTCGAAGTGCACCGGGGTGCCGTCGGGGGTGGTGGCGTCGATGGTCGCGCCGGTCGGGATGCGGGTGCCGGAGCGATAGTGGATCTTGACCCGCGGCCAGCCCAGCTGCTCGACGCGGCCGTCGCGCCAGATCCGGGTGCAGTCGTTGAGGGAGCGGAAGCCGTTGGGCTCCTCCTGAATGATCAGCACGATGGCGAAATCGTCGAAAGCCATGGGTACGTACAGCCACCACATGCCCTCGAAGGGCGGATCCGCGGGCCGGCCGGCGGGCTCGGCTTCCCCGATCGGGCGGATGCCCCAGGACCGGTCGCGGCTGCCCAGCCAGGTCTTGGGATCGACGGTGATCTCCTCGCCGTCGATGAAGATGCGACCACTCCAGCTGCCCAGCTGCGCAAAACGTTGTGCGTCCAGCGTGACCCGGCTTCCCGATCGCAGAATGTGCGGCTGTTCCTGAACGACGTCGAACAGCCCCTTCCAAGTGAGATCGGCTGCGATGCCCTCTGTTTCGTCGAGGATGATCCGAAGGTGGTGCAGCGGCTCGATCACCTCGACGCGGTAACCGTTGACGCGCTGATTGAGCCGGTCCTGATCGATGGCGTCCGAAACGTGCACCGCGGTCTGGGTGTCGCCGCGCCTGATGAGTAGGAACGCATCCTTGACCCCGAGGTTGGGGTAGTAGCCGATGCCGCTGATCACAAAGATGTTTCCGGTGCGGTCGTGGCCGTTGAAGTAGGAGCGATCGTAGAAGTTGCGGTCCGAGGAACCCGGCCACGCGATCGGCTGGGGAATCTGATGTACCGGGAACTCGTCGAGCGGTCCGAGCATTACTGGTCCTCTCCGATTAAGCGTCGCATCAATCCGGCGTGGTAGAACAGCGATTCGACATCGTCGGGCTTCTCGGTCTCGCCGAAGTGCACCCGCCGAGCGCCGGTGCGCATGAACACACAGGCCCACATCACGCCCGAGTACACGTAAAACCAGTGCAGATCCCCGACTTCGACGCCCGCCAGCCGCGCGTAACTGGCGCGCACGTCCTCCTCGCGCATCACGCCCGGCAACCCCGGCAGCGTTGCCAGGCCGGCGAGCTCTTGAAAGACCATGTGCGCGAATATCATCCACGCCACGTCCAGCTCACGGGGTCCCAACGTCACCATCTCCCAGTCCAGCACCGCCACCGGCCGGAAGTCGTTGTACAACACGTTGCCCACTCGCGCGTCACCCCACAGCAGCACGGGCTCGGCGGCGGCCGCCTCGGCCGGCCAATTGGCTTCCAGCCAGTCGAAGGTCCGCTCCAGCAGCGGCGATCGCCCGATGTCGGGTACCGCGAAGTCATACCAGGACCGAACCCAGTTGAAATGCTTGCGCATCGCGGTGTCCCCGGATTGCCCCTCGGTGAGGAAGCCAAACGTGCTCTGCGCGTTCGGAATCGAGTGCAACGTGGCCAGTACCCCGACGGTGGCGTCCTGCAGTTCGCGCTGCCGCTCGGCCGGCGCATCGGCGAACCAGTTGCCGCCGAAGGTATACGGCATGACGTCGGGCGGCACCTCGCCCTCGACATAATCCATCACGAAGAACGGTGTGCCGAGGATTTCTCCGGTGGGTTCCAGCCAGCGCACCCGGGGCACCGGCACGTCGGTGAGCTCGCCGACTTTCCGGATGACGTCGAATTGGTGGTCGAGCCGATAGGTGGGGAAGACCTGCACGTCCTCGGCCGTGGGCGCGACCCGCGCCACCAGCTTCTGTTCGGTCGATTGCCCGTCTTGCTGCCAGCGGGTCGTCAGGATGATCGTCTCGGACGACATGCCCGTCGAGTCCACGCCGCTCTCCACGATCACCTCGGGATTCGCGCCGTCCGGCAGTACGTTGGAAAGCCAGCGTGACATCACCGTCGGCAACGTTGTGACGTCGCGGCTGGAGCGCTGGAGCCGGTCGATGTTGTCGAGCGCCGGTTCTGTTGCCATAAGGTGCCTCCTTCGTTGAGGCAATTACGATACGGTAGGTAGCGTTATGAAAGCAGACCCGTCCGGCCTTGACAAGGCCTCCGGCGCCGGCCGCCCGCGGGATCCGCGTATCGACTCGGCGATCCTATCGGCGACGGCAGAATTGCTTGTCCAAACGGGCTATTCCAACATCAGTCTGGCCGCGGTCGCCGAGCGCGCCGGCACCACGAAATCGGCGCTATACCGCCGGTGGTCGAGCAAGGCCGAACTGGTACACGAGGCGGCCTTCCCTACCGCCCCGACCGCGCTCGAGTCGCCGGCCGGGGATATCGCGGCCGACATGCGGATGATGATCGAGGCCACGCGGGACGTGTTCACCACCCCTGTGGTGCGCGCCGCGCTGCCCGGTCTGGTCGCCGACATGACCGCCGACCCCGCGCTCAATGCGCGGGTGATGGCGCGATTCGTGGACCTCTTCACCGCGGTGCGGGTGCGGCTGCGCGAGGCGGTTGACCGGGGCGAAGCCCATCCCGATGTGGATCCGGACCGACTGATCGAGTTGATCGGGGGAGCGACGATGCTGCGGATGCTGCTGCGTCCGGAAGAAGAACTCGACGAAGCGTGGGTGGAGCAAACCACGGCCATCGTGGTGCACGGGGTGCGGCGATGAGGGGGCGGCTGGCCGGCCGCGCCGCGATCGTCACCGGCGGTAGCCGCGGCCTGGGTAGGGCGATCGCGCTCGCCCTGGCGGCCGACGGTGCCGCGGTGGCGGTTGCCGGGCGCACCGAAGAGGTATGGGATGACCGGTTGCCGGGGACCATCGGCGAGACGGTCGCCGACATCGAGGCGGCCGGTGGGCGTGCCGTTGCGGCCCGCGCCGATTTGACCGACCGCGATCAAATTGCCGGGCTGGTGGAATCCGCACGAGAGGCGTTGGGCCCCATAGGGATTCTGATCAACAACGCGGCCTTCACCGCGCCTGGCCGGCCACCGGCGCCCGGTGAGCAGCCGCGTCACAGAGCCGCCAGATCGAGCGCCGCCAAACCGGGAGCGGCCAAACCGGGAGCGGCCAAACCGGGAGCGGCCAAGCCGGGATGGCCGGGGTTCGTCAGCACTCCGCTGCACGCGTACCGCAGGCATTTCGAGATCGCGGTTTTCGCGGCTTACGAGCTGATGCAGATGGTGTGCCCCGACATGATCGAGGCGGGTGGCGGGTCGATCATCAACATCACCTCGGTCGCGTCGCGATTGCCCGGCGATGGTCCGTACGCCGACCGCAGCGGCGGGGTGCTGCCCGGCTACGGCGGGTCCAAGGCCGCGCTCGAGCACCTCACCCAGTGCGCGGCCTTCGATCTCTCCGACCACAACATCGCGGTCAATGCGCTTTCGCCGTCCAAAGCGATTCTCACGCCAGGGCTCTCGTACTATGCCCGCAACTTCGATGAGACCGCGTCGGAGGACGAATTCGCTCGCGCCGCGGTCGAATTGGCTCTGGTCGATCCCGCCAAGGTCACCGGGCGCACCATCGGTCACCTCCAAGTTCTCGACGGCAGCTTTCGTCCCTTCGCGGTGGACTAGGCGGGCGCGGTCGCAATCACCGCGTTGATGACCCGACACCTCAACATCATTCACCTCCGGGCGGGTCAGGATCGCCGCGCAGGAGCTCGTCGGGATGATGAGCGTGGTTGACGACGGGCGGTCCTGTGCCATCGGTCCAGCCGAGTCGCCCGTTGCCGGTGACGACGGTGCGCCATTCGCCCCTGCCCACCGCGCCGTGATCCGAACCGCAGGCGAAGAACAGGTTGTCCGCGTCGGTCGGGCCGTCGTCTGCCCATTCGCACGCATGGTGCACCTCGCAGTGATAGCCGGGCTCCAGGCAATTAGGGTGGGTGCAACCGCGGTCCCGGGCGTAGCAGATGAGTCGTTGATCCGCGGTGGCGATGCGTTTCTGCCGGCCCAGGTACAAAGGCCGGCCGGTGTGCTCGTCGAACACGGCGAGGTAGTGAATTGCGTTGGCGGCCATCCGAATCAGATCCGGCATCGGCAGTCGTGAACCGCCGCCGGTCTGCGCCGGCGCGGGCATCTGGATTGACGAGTCGCGCGCGGCGCGCGCCGCCTGATCGAGTTCGGCCAGCGTGGTGGTGGCGACCACGGTGACGGGATGGCCGCGGTGCATCCCGAGACCGCCTGAGGCGATCGCGGTCCCGAGCCCGAGCTTGAGGGCGTCGTGGCAGCGTTGGGCCGGTGTACGGTCGTCGCGCGCTTCGGGATCGCTGTCGGGGGTCTGATGGCGGCCGGGTCGCACCGCCGCTTCCAGGGCCTCGAGGTAGGCCCTGGCCTCGGGATCCAGTAGACCGGTGAGGCGCGACATCCCGTCGGGCCCTTGCGGGCTCAGGCGTATGCCGCGACGGCGGGCCCGATCGGCATCGGTGAAACGACCATCGGGATTGAGATAGTCCGCGATTCTGTGGCCCAGCCTGGTGACCACGGCGGCGTCGAGCCTGGTCGCGTGCTGCACCAGTGTGCGCTCCGCGTCGGCCGCATCACAGGGGGAGACGGTGGACGGCAACGCGTCGATCGCGGTACACACGGCGCGGATATGGTCCTCGCCGACCGAGCCCGCCTCGACCGCCGCGGCCAACGCCGGTAGCTCGGGTGGCAGTGCTGCGCCGGTCAGCGAACGTCGTGGTCGGAGGCGGGTCGCGAGCCTGAAGCGACGCGTGACTTCTCTGGGCGGGACGCGAAGCCGCGCCCACAACGTGGCGCGCACCGCGGGAACGCACCCGATCTCGTCCGCCGGGTCGGCGATTTGCCCGAAGACCCTGTACATCATGCCTCGATTGAGGCGCTCCTGGGTTTCCAGGCGGGCGGCGAATTCAACGCGAAAGGCGCTGCCGACCATGTCCGACGGCGTCTGGCGTAGCACCTCGTGGGCCGCATCGATTGCGTCGAGCGCGGAGCCCACTCGTTCCCGCGCCTGTTCCGCACTGATGAAAAGACTCACGCAGTCCACGGTATCGAACATAGGTTCGAGCGCCAGCGAGCCTTACGAACTTGTGGATGAACTCCCGACTGTGGATACGGGGTACGCCGGGTCCTGGCCCTGGGGTCGCCTGACGTGCAACTATGAGAAAAGCCAGTGCCGCAACAACCAATCGAGTGGCGTGCCAATGCCTGGTATGGACAAGCCGACAGGGCGGGTCGTCGCCCTGATCGTTCTGCTGCTCGTGGTGGCTGCCGCCCTGCGCGGCTACCTTCCCACTCGGCATGACGCGGCCCGCAGCGAATCGGGCGGCCGGGCGGCGCTGGCTTTCGTGGTTGCGATTCTCGCCGTGGCGCTTGCGCTGATCGCGGTCGCCGTGGTCGCGCGCCTGCGAGACCCTCGAGCCGCCGCGCCGAGTGCCGGCCGGCTGTCCGACATGCTGGGCACCGGCAAGGGACGACCGAGCTGGCGCGTGCTGTTGATCGGGCTCGCCGTGATCATGGCGTGGCTGCTGATCGTGATGTTGCTGGTCCGCTTCCTGCCCCACGGCGTCGCTCCCGGCCCGTCCCAGGCCGACAGCGGCGGGGCACCGTCGACGCAGCCGCCCGCACAGCCACCGCCGCAGCATCCGCACCGCCCTCGCGACGCCTCGCAGAACATGCTGGGCATCCTGCTCGCGTGCACAGTCGCCATGCTGGTGATGTTCGTCGTCGGGACCGTCGCGTCGGCGCGTCGGCGCTGGCGTCCTGCGGCTCCGGTCATCGCCGACGACGAGCCGGCCGAATCCCCTACGCCCCCCGCGCGTTCGGAGTCGCTGGCGCGAGCGGCCGAACGAGGACTGGCCGAGATGACCGACCTGAGTCGGGAGCCGCGAGAGGCGATCATCGCCTGCTACGCCGCGATGGAACGCGAACTCGCACAGGTTCCCGGCGCAGTTCCCCAGGAATTCGACACCCCGACCGAGGTGCTGGCCCGCGCGGTCGAACACCACGCCCTGCACGCCGACAACGCCGTCCAATTGGTGAATCTCTTCGCCGAGGCGCGGTTCAGCCCCCACGTGATGAACGAGGGCCACCGCGACATCGCGGTGCGCGCCCTTCGATTGGTCCTCGACGAGCTGGGCTCACGGAGTGCGGCATGAAAAAGATTATCTCCCTAGGTGTTTGCCTCGTCGTCGGCATAGAACTGTTGGCACTGACGCAGCACGATCGACGGTGGGTACTGGCTGCCTCGGGTCTGGGGCTGGCGTTGGTGCTGCTCAGCCTCCGCCGCGCCCTGGCGCGCGGATTCGATGCCGACGCGGAACCGGATGCCGACGATCTCGGGGATTCGTTGCGCCGCTGGCTGTCCACCACCGAGACGACGATTCGGTGGTCGGATTCCACCCGGGCCGACTGGGACCGCCATCTGCGCCCGATGCTCGCGCGCCGTTACGAGATGACAACCGGCCAAAGGCAGTCCAAGGACCCTGTGTCCTTCCATGCCACCGGGCGCATCCTCTTCGGCCCGGAACTGTGGGAATGGGTCAACCCGAACAACGTCATTCGCACCGGTGACCGTCAACCGGGCCCGGGCCGTGCGGCGCTGCAAGAGATTCTGCAAAAGCTGGAGCAGGTATGACAGGAGGCGCGATCCCAACATGACGCTGCCGGCCGCGACCACGACCGCCCACTGCGAGGCGATTCTCGACGAGATAGAGCGCGTAGTGGTGGGTAAGCGCTCCGCACTGCGGCTCATCCTCACCGCGGTCCTCGCGCGCGGCCACATCCTCATCGAAGACCTGCCTGGCCTGGGCAAGACGCTGATCGCGAGATCCTTTGCCGCCGCGCTAGGGCTGCAATTCACCCGGGTGCAGTTCACGCCCGATCTGTTGCCGGCCGACCTGCTCGGCTCGACGATCTACGACATGCAATCCGGCCGCTTCGCTTTCCGGGCCGGCCCCATCTTCACCAACTTGCTCCTGGCCGACGAGATCAATCGCACACCGCCGAAAACCCAGGCGGCGCTGCTGGAGGCGATGGCCGAAGGCCAGGTCAGCATCGACGGTGAAACGCACCAACTGCCAAGGCCTTTCATCGTGCTGGCCACCGACAACCCGATCGAGTACGAGGGCACGTATCCGCTACCCGAGGCGCAACTCGACCGGTTCGCGATCCGGCTGGAACTGCGGTATCTCAACGAGCGCGACGAGACCTCGATGTTGCGCCGCCGCCTCGAACGGGGTTCGGCGGAACCAACGGTCAACCAAGTCGTGGACGCGCACGATCTGCTGGCGATGCGTGAATCGGTCGAGCAGGTGACGGTGCACGAAGACGTCCTGCACTATGTGGTGTCGCTCGCCAATGCGACGCGACACCATCCGCAGGTTGCGGTGGGGGCCAGCCCGCGCGCCGAACTCGACCTCGTGCAACTCGCCCGCGCCCGCGCGCTGCTGCTCGGCCGCGACTACGTCATCCCCGAGGATGTGAAGGCGCTGGCCATCGCCGCCGTGTCACACCGGATCACTCTGCGCCCGGAGATGTGGGTACGAAAGATCCAGGGCGCCGACGTGATTGGAGAGCTGCTGCACCGCCTGCCGGTGCCGCGAACCGGCGCTGGCGCCGGAGAGAGCCCGGCGTGACGTCCAGCGTGGAGGTTGAGTTCCGCTGGCGCGCATCGGGATTGACCCTGGCGATCGCGACCTGCGCGGGGTTTGCGCTGGCCGCCGCGGTGATCGGCGCCCGGTGGCAGTTGATCGCCTTCGCGGCACCGCTGCTCGGCGTGCTGTGCTCGATCAGCTGGCAGCGCCCGATCCCGACGATTCGGGTGCATGGCGAGCCCGATGCCCAGCGTTGCTTCGAAAACGAGCAGGCCCACATCAGGGTATGGGCGACGGAAGAAGAGGGGACTTCGGCAGTCCAGGTCACGGTTCCCGACATCGCGGGAATGGAGCTGGAAATTGCCGAATCCGACCCAGCCCAGGCGAAAGCCGTCACGGCGACCGCGTGGCGCTGGGGCCGGTATTCCATCGGGGCGCGCGTCGACGTCGTCGCCCGCGGTGGGCTGCTGGCCGGCACGGCCACCGTCGGGGCCGCCGAGGTCATCGTGTTTCCCTTGACGCCGCCGCAGCAGACGCCAATCCCGCAAACCGAGCTGCTGGACCGGTTGGGCGCCCACCTGACCCGCCATGTCGGTCCGGGCGTGGAGTACGCCGACATCCGCCTTTACGTACCCGGAGACCAACTGCGCGCGGTGAATTGGCCGGTCAGCGCGCGCCGTGGCCAGCTGCACGTGACACAGCGATTGACCGACCGTGCGGCCGACGTGGTGGTCTTGATCGATGGGTACCGGCAGCCCGCGGGGCCGGCGACCGAGGCCACCGAACGCGTCGTGCGCGGGGCGGCGCAGGTGGTGCAAACCGCTTTACGCCACGGTGATCGCGCCGGCATCGTCGCTCTCGGGGGCAACCATCCGCGCTGGCTGGGAGCCGACATCGGACAGCGCCAGTTCTATCGGGTGCTCGACACGGTCCTGAAAGCCGGCGACCGTTTCGAACACACCACGGGCACATTGGCGCCGCGCGCGGCGGTTCCCGCCGGGGCGATCGTCATCGCGTTCTCCACCCTGCTCGACACCGAATTCGCCCTGGCGTTGATCAATCTGCGCAAGCGTGGCCATGTCGTGCTCGCCGTCGACATTCTCGACCGTTCGCCGTTCGAGGACGAACAGGATCCGTTGGTGGATCGGATGTGGGCGCTGCAGCGCTCCGCCATGTATCGCGACATGGCCACCATCGGCGTGGACATCGTGTCGTGGCCGGGTGATAGCGGTCTGGAGCAGTCCATGGGTGTGCTGCCGGACCGCCGCCGGCGTGTGCGGGGGAGGCTTCGTGGATAACGGCGCGAGCGCGCTGACGCGGGTGGGGGCACCCGCGTTCGCGACGGGCTTCGGTCTGCTCATGGTGGGCTCGGCCGCCGGTGGTGGGCACGGCTCGGCGGTGGTCGCCTGGGTGCCGGCGCTGATCGCGGTCGCGGTTGGCATCGTATTCCGTCCCGCCGCAACGGTTGCCGTGCTGCTGGCCGCCGTCACCGCAATGCTGTCCGACCCGCCGGTGCTGTTCGTCGCGTTGTCCGGTTTGTGCGCCGCCGGCTACCTGGTATGCCGCCATGTGGCCGGCGCGTCCGCGCAGGTGGTGCTGGACAGCTGGCCGACGGCGGCCGGCGCCGTGGGTTTTACGTTCGCCGGGCTGGTTGCGACGTCGTTCCCGTTGCAGTTGCCCTGGTTGCCCTTGGTGGCCCCGCTTGGGGCATTGGTGATCTACCTGTTGGCCATCCGGCCGTTCATGAGCTGACAGGCGGCGCCGAACAGCGCGTCAGTGCAGCAGCTCGGCGGCCTGGTCGGCCAGATCGAGCAGCGGCTGCGGGAAGATGCCCAGCGCCACGGTGACCGCGGCGCACACCGCTATGGCGGCCTTGCTCAAGAAGCCCGGCGCCACCACGTGCGGGGTGTCCTCGGTCGCCTCGGTGAAGAACATCGACACGATCACCCGCACGTAGAAGTACGCGGCGATCCCGCTGGCAACCACGCCGACGATCACCAGGGGTACGGCGCCGCCCTGGGCAGCGGCCTTGAAGACCGCGAGCTTGCTGACGAACCCACTGGTCAGAGGGATACCGGCGAACGCCAACAAGAACATCGAAAACATCACGCCCACAATGGGTGAGCGCTGCCCCAGCCCCGCCCAGTGCGAGAGCGTGGCGTCTTCGACGCCGTCGGCGTCGCGGATCAGGCCGACGATGGCGAACGCGCCGACGGTGCTGAAGCTGTAGGCCAGCAGATAGAACAACGTAGCGGACAGGCCGGTGTGGTTGTCCGCGATGACGCCGGTGAGGATGAATCCCACGTGGGCGACCGACGAGTAGGCCAGCATGCGCTTGACGTCGGTCTGGTTCACCGCCGTGATGGTGCCGACCGCCATGGTCAGGATCGAGATGGTCCACAGCACCGGGCGCCACTGATCGTGCAGCGGCGGCAGCGCCACATAGACAACCCGAAGCAGCGCACCGAAAGCCGCGACTTTGGTGGCCGCCGCCATGAACCCGGTGATGGGCGTGGGCGCGCCCTGGTACACGTCGGGAATCCACGAGTGGAACGGAACAGCGCCGACCTTGAACAGCAGGCCGACCGACAGGAGCGCGACGCCCACCAACGCCATCGACGTGTCACCGTGCTCGGCCAGCGCATCACGGATGCCCGTCAGCAGCAATGTGCCGGTCGCGCCGTAGAGCAGTGCGACGCCGTAGAGGAAGAACGCCGACGAAAACGCGCCCAGCAGAAAGTACTTCATCGCCGCTTCCTGCGAGAGCAGGCGACGATGACGGGCCAGGCCGCACATCAGGTACAGCGGCAGGGACAACACTTCCAGCGCGACGAACATGGTCAACAGGTCATTGGATGCGGGGAAGACCATCATGCCGCCGACCGAGAGCAGCGCCAGCGGGAACAGTTCCGTCTGCGCGGCCCCGGCCCGCTCGGCCTCGCGCTCGGCGTCGCCGTCGGGCACCGCCGATGCCTGTGGCGTGAAGGAGTCCAGTCCACCCGAGCCGGCCCTGCCGACCCCAACGGCCACGTTGCTCGCCGCTGTGGCCTGGGTGCGTTCGGCGATGAAAATGACCGCCATCACGGCGACTAGCAGCACCGTGCCCTGCAGATACAGCGTCGGGCGGTCGATGGCCATGGCGCCCAAAACCGCCACGCGTCCCGGGCTTTGGATCGAGCGGCTCACAGCGATGACCGCGATGAGGGCCGCGATCAAACCGGCGAGCGAGAGCGCCACCTGCGCGGTGTAGCGAATTCGCCTGGGCAGGAACGCCTCCGCGAGGACACCTACCACGGCGACGCCGAACACGATGAGGGTCGGGCAGAGCAGGAAATATTGGATGCTCGGGGTGGGGAGGGTCATCGCGGTCCTTCGGCGGTCCGGTGTGGTTCGGCCGGTCTGGGTGTTCCCACCGGGACGGTCGGCTTGGGGTCATGCTGGCCCATGGTGGTCATGGTGTTCTCGACAGCGGGGTTGATGATGTCGAGCACGGGCTTGGGGTAGATGCCGAGCACCAGCAGTAGCGCAATCAACGGTGCGACGACGATCAATTCGCGAGCACGCAGGTCGCCGATCTTTTCGTTGCCGCTGACGACCGGCCCGGTCATCACGCGCTGGTACAGCCACAACATGTAGATCGCCGAGAGCACCAGCGCCGTGACCCCGAATGCCGCGGCCAGCCAGTATCGGTTGAAAGTGCCTAGCAGGACCAGGAATTCGCTGATGAACGGCGCCAGGCCAGGCAGTGACAGAGTGGCCATGGCCGAGACCAGGAAGGTACCCGCCAAGATCGGCGCCACCTTCTGCACGCCGCCGTAGTCGGCGATCGCCCGGCTGCCGTGCCGCGATATCAGGAATCCGGCGATCAGGAAGACCGCCGCCGTGGACAGGCCGTGATTGAGCATGTACAGCGTCGACCCGCTCTGTCCCTGGCTGGTCATCACGAAGATGCCCAGGATGATGAACCCGAAGTGCGAGATCGATGTATAGGCGATCAGCCGCATGATGTCGGTCTGGCCGATGGCGACGATCGCGCCGTAGATCACCCCGATGACCGCCAGCACGACGATCAGCGGGCGGAAATACGTTGAGGCGCCGGGGAACAGCTGCAGGCAGTAACGCAGCATGCCGAAGGTGCCGACCTTGTCCATCACCGCCATCATCAGCACCGCGGTCGCCGGGGTGGCCTCGACGGCGGCGTCGGGCAGCCAGCGGTGGAACGGCCATAGCGGGGCCTTGATCGCGAAGGCGAACATGAAGCCCAAGAACAGCGCCTTGAACACCGCGGAATCCGCGCCGTACCGGCCCGAGGCGACGCCGCCCACGATCTCGCGGAAGTCAAAGGTGCCCGAACCGTGCTGGGAGGTCACCACATACAGCCCGATCACCGCGGCCAGCATGATCAGACCGCCGAACAGGTTGTACAACAGGAACTTCACGGCCGCACGCGACCTGCCGGGACCGCCGCCGAAGCCCCCGATCAGGAAGTACATCGGGATGAGCATGGCCTCGAAGAAGACGTAGAACAGCAGCACGTCCAGGGCGACGACCGAGATCAGCACCATCGACTCGATGGCCAGCGTCAAGGCGACGTAGGCCTGTACCCCGCGGCTCCGTCCACCAGCTGACTGGCGCGGCGGGTCGTTGGCATCGTCCCCGTCGTTCCAGCCGGCCACCTGCAGCACCGGAATCAGCACCGCGGTCAGCAGCACCAGCACCACAGCGATGCCGTCGACGCCAAGGGTGTAGCCGGCGCCGAAGGCCGGGATCCACTGATGCTTTTCGACGAATTGGTAGGGGGCGCCACCGGTCTTGAACCCGAGCGTGACCACAATGGCCACCGCCAGGGTCAGGACGCCGACGACCAGACCGGTCCACTTGGCGAGCTGTCGCAGCCCGGGCGGCATCAGGATGACCAACACGGAACCGGCCAGCGGCACCAGCCACAGCACGCTCAGCCACGGAACGTTATTCACCAGCGCCGCTCCTCGTCATCGCTTCTGACTGCATCGTCGGCGGCGGAG
>NZ_JCALCO010000029.1:0-64856 GCF_059812385.1 Mycobacterium sp. NGS58
CATTCTGATCAGGCCCGACTCGTACACCACTCTGCTGGACGCAACCCCGGTCGCCTCGCTGACGACGGTAGGTGAACAGTTCGTTCTGGGCGTGCGGACCGCGCAATATTTCTTCTACGACCTGGCGACCGGGCGATTCCAGTGGCAGGAGTTCGTCCGGCAGGGCGCGTTCATGGCCGGCACCGCCGTGTTACCGACGATCCTGGTGTCGCTGCCGATCAGCGTCACATTGTCCATCCAGTTCGCGTTGCTGGCCGGCCAGGTCGGTGCGACCTCGCTGGCCGGGGCGGCCAGCGGGCTCGCGGTCATCCGGCAAGGGGCGTCGCTGGTGGCCGCGGTGCTGATGGCGTCGGCGGTTGGGTCGGCGATCACTGCCGACCTGGGTTCGCGGACGATGCGCGAAGAGACCGACGCGATGGAGGTGATGGGCGTCTCGGTGATCCGCCGACTCGTCGTCCCGCGCTTCGCCGCGGCGGTGATGATCGGCGTCGCCCTCACCGGCGTCGTGTGCTTCGCCGGATTCTTCGCGAGCTACATGTTCAACGTGTACTTCCAGAACGGGGCGCCGGGCAGCTTCGTGTCGACCTTCGCGTCGTTCGCGACGACCGGCGACATGATCTTGGCGCTGATCAAAGCCGTCGTGTTCGGCGCCATCGTAGCCATCGTCTCGAGCCAGAAAGGCTTGTCCACCAAGGGCGGACCGACCGGTGTCGCGAACTCCGTCAATGCCGCTGTGGTCGAGGCCATCCTCATATTGATGATCGTCAACGTGGCCATCAGCCAGCTTTACATCATGTTGTCACCCAGGACGGGGCTGTGACGTGACGGCCTCCGCCTATCGGCCCTTCGCACCGATTTCGACGCCCCTGGTCCGGATGTACCGCCGGGGCAAGGTGCCGATCATCCGGCTCGGCCACCTGCTGGTCTTCTTCGTCCGGGCGCTGGTCGCCGTTCCGCTGGCCCTGCGTCAGTACAGCGCCGAATTCCTGCGGCTGCTGTCGAACATCACCTGGGGCAACGGCTCGATCGTGGTGGGTGGGGGCACCGCCGGTGTGGCCGTCGTGCTGGGGATGACCGTCGGCGCCCTCGTCGGCATCGAGGGCTACAACTTCCTGAACCTGCTCGGGCTCGGGCCCGCCACCGGGTTCGTCTCGTCGTTGGTCAACACCCGCGAGCTGGCTCCCCTGATGGCGTCGCTCGCGTTCGCCATGCAGGGCGGCTGCCGCTTCACCGCGCAATTGGGGTCCATGCGCATCGCCGAGGAGATCGACGCGATGGAATCGATCGCCATCCGCCCGATCCCCTACCTGGTGACCACCCGGCTGATCGCTTCGGTGGTGGCGATCGTCCCGCTGTACGCCGCATGCCTGGCGATCGGGTACCTGAGCACACAGATCGTGGTCAGTTTCGGCAGTGGCGGGTCCACCGGCTCCTACCTGCACTACTTCACGCTGATGTTGGCCGGCCAGGACATCGTGTATTCGTTGATCAAGGCGGTCATCTTCGTCTGGATCGCGTCCACGATCCAGTGCTACTACGGGTATTACGCCAGCGGCGGGCCTGAGGGCGTCGGGGTCGCCGCGGGGCACGGCATGCGGGCCAGCATCACCGTCGTGATCATCGTGAACATGCTGCTCACCATGGCGCTGTGGGGCGTCGACTCCGGCGCAAGGTTTGGTGGCTAAGTCGGTGGAACATGCCCAATTCCTTTGAGCTGGACGGACGCGGCCCGTCGGACCGGCAGCTGTTCGGCATCGGCATTGCGGTGCTGGTGGTCAGCGCCCTGGTCACCACCGCGATGTTGGTCAAATCCACTGGCAGACTCAATGATTACGTGCGGGTGGTAGCGGATCTGGTGAACGTGGGTGACGGGCTTCCGCAGAAGTCCGACGTCAAGTACCACGGCGTGCTCGTCGGAATGGTTAACGGCGTCGTCCCGGCGGAGCACGGCAAGCCCAACTATGTCCACATCGACCTCAAAGAGGAATACGCCAAGTCGATTCCGGCCAGCGTGACCGCACGCGTGGTGCCCAGCAACGTGTTCGCCGTCTCGTCGGTCCAGCTGGTGGGCTCCCCAAACCAGGAGGGCCCCGGCGCAAAAATCCGCGCCGGCGCCCACATCTTGGAGGACAAGCGGCTGCCGACCGTTCTGTTTCAGACGACCGTCAGCAAGCTGCGTGACCTGCTCGCCGCCGCGGGGCGCGGCCGCGACGACCGGTCGGTCGGGATTCTTGCGGCCCTGGGCGCCGCCACCGACCACCGCCGTGTCACCCTTTTGAATGCGGGTGCACAACTGAATCGCGCTCTCGATCAACTCAATTCGATTGTCAGTACCGACAGCGGGCCCTCGACGGTGTCGGCGCTGCTCGACGCGACGACCGGGCTCGCGCAGACCGCGCCCGATCTTCTCGATGCGTTGCATCAAGCCGTCGAGCCGATGCAGACCTTCGCCGAGACCCGCGGACAGTTGGCTTCGCTGCTGTCGGGCGCCGACTACACCGTCGGCACGACGCGCCAATCCTTTGACAACCACATCGATCAACTGGTCAAGATCACCACCGATTTCACACCGGTGCTTGGCATCTTGGCGCAGAAGTCCAACAACTTCGTGCCCGCCGTCACCAAGCTGGACAACCTGGCCAACCAGTTCATGGAGCAGGTGTGGAACCCGCGCACGAACCTGGGCAACATGCGCGCGATGCTCACCTTCACGCCCAGTTCCACGTACACGCGGGCCGACTGTCCCCACTACGGCGAGCTCAAGGGCCCCAGCTGCTTCACCGCACCGCTGATTCCGGTGCGGCCCGATCTGCCCGAGGTGCTGCTGCCGCAGAACTATCACCCGCCCAAGGATCTGGCTCCGCCGCCCGGCACGGTGATCGGCCCGGATGGAAACCTCGTCGCGGTGGGACCGCCGCTGATCAACCCCACTCCCAACTTGACCGATCCCAATCCGCCTCTGGCCCCGGGGATTACGCCGTCTCCACCGGTGCCCGGCAGCGCGAATCCCGACAACCCCAGGCCAGGGGCGCCCGCGACGCCACAAGAGCACGAGCCGTGGGTCGCCCCCGTGGCACCCAAGGCGCCCTGGATTCCGCAGGCCTCCTTCGGGGGCAACGTGGGCCCCGTCGGGAGCCAGTACGAGCGAAACATGCTCGGCGTGATCACCGGTGCCCCCGCGACGGAAGCCACCGAGCTGCTGCTGGGTCCGGTGGCCCGCGGGACCACGGTGTCGCTGACCCGTCCGCCCGGGGAGGCCAAATGAAATTTCGAGGCCCACTGATCGCGCTGACCCTGTTCATGATCGTCTCGTTGACGCTGACCTGGCTGGTCTATGTGAGCCTGCGGCGTGACGTAGCGGGCGACACCGCCAGGTATTCGGCGGTATTCACCGATGTGTACGGGCTTCGCGAAGGCGACGACGTCCGGATGGCCGGGGTTCGCGTCGGCCGCGTCGAAAAGGTCGAACTGGACGGCAAGCTGGCGAAGGTGTCGTTCGTTGTGCAGTCCGAACAACGGCTGTTCGGAAACACGCTCGCGTCGGTGACCTATCAGAATATCGTGGGGCAGCGTTACCTCGGACTGTCCATCGGCAAGGAAGGCAGTCCGCAGCTGCTTCCCCCCGGCAGCACGATCCCGCCGGAGCGCACCGAGCCGTCCTTTGACGTGACCACCCTGCTCAACGGCTACGAACCGTTGTTCAGCCTGCTGAACCCGCACGATGCCGACAACCTCACCAAGGGCATCATCCAGTCGCTGCAGGGCGACACGTCATCGCTCACCACACTGGTCAGCCAGACCTCCACGCTCACAGAGACTTTCGCCGGCCGCGATCAGGCGCTCGGCAGCGTGATCACCAATCTGAACAAGGTGGTCGGCAATCTTGCCCAGCAGAACGACAATCTCGACGGAGTCATCACACAGACCCGCAGCGTCGTCGGCGAGCTCGACCGGCGGCGTCCGGACCTGGTCGCCTCGGTGGGTTCGCTGGCGCGGGTGACCGACCGGCTGTCGGCCTCGGCGACGGATGTATACCCGGCACTGCGCGAATTCATCGATCGTCAGCCTGGCGTCGCCAAACACATCATGGATGTCGAGCCGCAGGTGGCGTTCTTCGGCGACAACATCCCGCTGCTACTGAAAGGCCTTGCCCGGGTGGGCAATCAGGGCGCCTACGGCAACGCCTACGTGTGCGACGTGAACTTCATGGGGTTCTTCCCGGGGCTCAACGATGTGGTGCCGATCATCATCAATGCCGCCACGCCGGGAAACAGGGCATGGCACACGCCGAGGTGCAGGAGCACGGTCGATGGCTGACGCATCGATACGGCAACGGCTTTCGGGGATGAAGAAGCGTCCGTTGGAAAGCTACAACAAGACCTGGCTCGGGTTCATCGCCGTGGCGGTGGTCGCGGTGGTGATCTCAGTCATGCTGCTGGTGCATGCGATCGGCGCCGGCTATCGGCATTACACCGCGGAATTCCTCCAGGCGGCCTCGCTGCGGGCCGGCAACCCGATCGTCGTCGCGGGCATCCCGGTGGGCAACGTCACCAGCATGAAACTCGTCGGCGACCATGTCGAGGCAGGCCTGAAGGTCCGCGACGACATCAAGCTGGGCAAGGACTCCCGAGCGCAGATCAGGGTCACCACCATCCTGGGTTCGCGCTACCTCGCACTGGAACCCAACGGCCCGGCGCGCCTGCCCCACGACACCTTCGACCTGGCGCACACCGAGGTGCCCTACGACCTGCAGGCCGCATTGCAGGACGCCACCACGACTTTCGAGCAGGTGGACTCCGACAGGTTCGCGCAGTCCCTGGCGGTGCTGGGCAAGCAGCTCGAGGGCCTGCCCGCCGTTGTGCCGCAGGCGATCACGAACATCAACACGCTGTCATCGATCATCGCGGTACGACGCGACCAGTTGGGACAGCTGCTCCGCAACACCGAGCAGGTCACCAACACGCTGCGGCGCCAGCAGGCCGGCATCGGCGCTCTGGTGGACCAGGGGCAAGACCTGTTGGGTCATTTCGTCGCGCGTCGCGCCGTTTTCCACGCGATGATGCAGTCCTTGTCGAGCCTGGTCGATACGATGAGTCAGGTCGTGGTCAACGATCGCTCGGGCCTGGACGCGCTGATCAAAGACATGCGCGACTTCACCAACCTGATGTCGCAACACGACGACCTGCTGCACAGCATGCTGCAGACCAGCCCGATCTTCTTCCGCGAAGCCGCGAACCTCACCGGTGACGGCAACGCCATCAACTTCAACGCCCCCAACGTCCCGGCGATCGACTCCTGGATGTGCGCAATCAGCGGCCGTGCCAAGCAGTTCGGCATGATCCAGTACTTCAAGGACTGCAAGTGAGGGGCCTGGGCGCCAAGGCGCTGGCCATCGTCGCCGCGGTCGTGGTCATCGTCGCGGCGGTCGGCGCCGGCTGGTGGATGTTGAGTTCCGACCAGGAGACGATCACCCTGACCGCCCAATTCGACAGTGCCTCAGGTCTTTACGAGGGCAACGAGGTGGCGGTGTTGGGCATGCCGGTGGGTAAGATCACCAAGATCAACGCCAAGGGCGGCTACGTCGAAGTCGAGTTCACCGTCGACCGGCATGTCAAAGTGCCCGTCACCGCGCAGGCCGTCACGGTGTCGACCTCCATCCTCACCGACCGGCAGATCGAGCTCACGCCGCCCTATCACGGCGGGCCGACCCTGCAGAACCACGACACCATCGGGCTGCCCCGGACCAAGACGCCCGTCGAATTCAGCAGCGTCCTCAACGTTTTGGACAAGGTGACCAAGTCGCTCGAGGGCGACGGCCACGGCGGTGGGCCGATCGCCGACGTGCTGGACGGCGGCACCGAGGTGGTCAACGGGAACGGCGAGAAGATCAAGGCGGCACTGGGTGAGCTGTCCAAGGCGCTGCGGCTGTCCAGCGACGGCGGCGCGGCGACCCGCGAGCAGATCACCACGATCGTCAAAAACATCAGCACGCTGTTCGACGCTGTGGCCGCCAATGACACGAAGTTGCGCGAATTCGCCTCCACCATCCACCAAGTCAGTCAGATCATGGCCGACGAGGACCTTGGCAGCGGCAGCACCGGACACAAGCTCGATCAGCTGATCCAGCGGGCCGGCGACCTGCTCGGCGAAAACCGGGACAGTGTCAAGCAGACCGTGCTCCACGGCAACGACACGCTGAAGACGGTGACCGACCAACGCCGCGACCTGGCCGAGCTCCTGGATCTGGCTCCGCTGGTGGCAGACAACGCCTACAACATGATCGACCGCGCGAATGGCAGCGTGCGGGCCCGCTTCCTCACGGATCGGTTGCTCTTCGACAGCCAGTACACCAAAGAGATCTGCAACCTGATGGGCCTTCGCCAACTGGGCTGCAGCACGGGGACCATCCAAGACTTCGGCCCCGATTTCGGGCTGACGTATGTGCTCGACGGCATGGCCGCCATGGGGCAGAAATGATGACGGTGGGCGCGCGGGGCATGTTGACCGCGATGGCCGCGGCGATGGTCACCGCGGGTTGCGCCACGAACGGCCTTGCCAGCCTGCCCCTTCCGGCCCCGGGGCTGGGCTCGGGAGGCTATTCGCTGAACGCTATCTTCTCCAACGCGCTGAACCTGCCGATGAACGCCAAGGTCAAGCTCGCCGGCGCCGACGTCGGACAGCTCGAATCGATGGTCGCACGCAACTACACCGCGGTCACCCGGCTGCGGATCCGGGACGGCGTCCAACTGCCGCGGGGCAGCACCGCCGAACTGCGCACCGCGACACCGCTGGGCGACGTGTTCGTCGCGCTCAAGCCACCGGCTGACGATCCCGCGGATACGTCGCTGCTGCGCAACGGCGACACCATCGGCCTGGATTCCACCGCGGCCGCCGCAACCGTCGAGTCGGTGCTGAGCTCGGCGGCGATTCTGGTGAACGGCGGGGCGGTGCGCAACTTCACCAACATCATCAACGGTTTCGGCAAGGCGACCGGCGACCAGGGCCAGGCGTTCGGCGACATGATCCGCAAGTCCAACGAGTTGCTGGGGACGTTGGATGCCCGGTCCGAGCAGATCTCGCACGCGCTGACCCAATTGTCACGGCTGGCCGATCAACTCGACGCAAAGAATCAGGCCATCAGCGACCTGATGACCGCCGCCAGCCCCGCCACTTCGGCCCTGGCCGACAACACCAGTCAGCTTTCCAATCTGGCCGTCCAGGTGGGCGACACCTCCCGCTTGCTGGCGCGGTTCCCGTCCATCGGCGGCACCGACACCAGCGGCCGCAGCGTGATCCGCGACCTGAACACGATCGCCGGGGCAGCCAACGACGTTGCAATGAGCCCGGACACCAGCTGGCTGTCGCTCAACCGGCTGATCCCCGCCCTGGTCAAATCGACTGCCGGGAATTCGATTTCGGTGAACGTCAGCGTGGACAAGATCATGCTCGGGTCGCTGCCCGACATCGGATTCCCCGGTGACATCGGGCTGCACGGGCCGCATCACTACAACGTGAACCTGCTCGTCGGCACCCTCAAGTACACCCTGTGGCGGCTGCAGGAACGCGTGGTCGGCCGGGGACCCAATTCGCCACAGGTTCCGGTCATCCCGGATCCGAACATCCCGGGCCAAATCGACGTCGCCCCCGGGCCACCGCCGGCTCCGGCCCCGCCACCGGCGGGACCACCCCCACCGCCAGGGCCACAGCCATGATGCGCGCCGTCGGCAACTCCGCCAATGTCGTTGTCCGCGCGGTGCGCACGGCTCACCGGCAGCAGGTTTGGCTGTCGGTGGCCGGCTTGGTGCTCATCCTGGTCGTGGCAACCGCCTACCTGCTCGTCGGAGCGCTGCGGGTGAAGCCCTTCGCCTCTTCCTACCGAGTCACCGTGCAGTTGACGGAATCGGGCGGCCTGCTGCCCAATCAGGACGTCGCACTGCGCGGGGTGCGCATCGGCCGCATCGAGTCGCTGCAGATCACCGACACCGGGGTGAACGCGGTCGCCAGCATCACGTCGAAGGTGCGGATCCCGGCCAACAGCGTGGCGCACGTGGCGGCCCTCTCGCCGGCCGGCGAACAGTTCATCAATTTCGAAGCGACGTCCGACGCGGGGCCGTATCTGCACGACGGCAGCCTCATCGCACTGGACCACACGACCGTGCCGGTCAGCTTGGCGCAGTTGCTCGGTGACGCCGACGGGCTGCTGGCACAGGTCGACCCACACAAGATCGAGTTGATCAAGAAGGAATTGAGCCTGAGCAAGGAGGGCCCGGCGAAGCTGGCCGCCATCGTCGACGGCGGCACGTTCCTGCTTTCGACGCTGGATTCGGTGCTGCCCCAAACCACCAGCATTATTAAGACCAGCCGCGTCGTGCTCACCCTCGCCAGCGACAAGAACACCGGATTGGGCGCCACCGCAACCGAACTCAATCAAACGCTGACCGGTGTGGCCCGAATGCAGGCCGGCTACCGCCGGTTGACTCAGCAGACGCCGCGCACCCTCTCGGCAGTCGACAATCTGTTTACGGACAACTCCGACACCATGGTGCAGTTGCTGGGCAGCATGGCCACCATGTCACACCTGTTCTATCTGCGGGTGCCCGCGCTCAACGCGCTGTTCCCCGACTACCGCGGGTCGGTATTGGACGCGGTGACGAGCGCCTTCCACGACGGCGGAGTCTGGGCGACGGCCGACCTGTATCCCCGCTACGTGTGCGATTACGGGACGCCGTCGCACGCGCCGTCCGCCGCCGACTACTACGAGCCGTTCATGTACACCTACTGCCGCGACGACGACCCGGCGGTCTCGATCCGCGGCGCCAAGAACGCGCCACGCCCGGGCGGCGACGACACCGCCGGTCCCCCGCCGGGAGCGAACCTGGGTCAGCGAACGGACCCGACCCCGCGCGGCCGCTACACCATTCCCACCCCGTATGGCGGTCCGCAGTTGCCGATCGAACCGCCGCACTGAGCGTCCGAACCCATCGACCCTTAGGAGATGATCGTGGTCGTGACCACCAAGAAGGACCCCAACGCCGAAACGCACACGGAACCGGGGGCCGAGGCACCCGAAGTTGCGGGCGAAGAAGCCGAGGAGGAGCGCGCCGACGAATCCGGCGCAGCGCCCGAGGATTCGGCCGACGAGGCGACTGCGGACGAGGATGACGAGCAGGCCGACGACGACGAGGATGACGAGCAGGCCGACGACGACGAGGATGACGAAGGCGGGCTCCTCAAACGCAAGAGCCCCAAGGCCGAGCGCGCCAAGCGGCCCTGGCGCCAGTATCTGCGTCGCGGCGCGCTGCCGGCATTAGTTGTTGCCTCACTTGCCGTTTCGGGGTACTTCGGGTGGCTGCAGTGGCAGGACCATCAGGTCAAGGCGGCGGGTGAACAGGCCCGACAGGCGGCTATCGCCTACGCGCAGGTGCTGACGAGCATCGACTCGAACAAGGTCGACGAGAACTTCAAGCAGGTGCTCGACGGCGCGACCGGCGAATTCAAGGACATGTACACCCAGTCCAGCGTCAAACTCCGGCAGTTGCTGATCGACAACAAGGCGACCGCCCACGGAGTTGTGGTGGACTCTGCCATTCAGTCCGAATCCACCGACAGGGTCGTCGTGCTGCTCTTCATCGACCAGACCGTCACCAACACGGCCGCCCCCGACCCGCGCATCGACCGCAGCAGGATCAAGATGACCATGGAAAAGGTCGACGGTCGCTGGCGGGCAAGCAAAGTCCAACTCCTCTGAGCCGAGCGGAGCGATCTCATGCTCAATCGACTGTCGGCGGCCCTCCTATTGGCCGCGGCCGCAACCATTCCCAGCGTCGCCACCGCGCACGCGTCGGCGCCGTCATTCTGCGGCGAACTCGGTGGTAATTGGGACGGCCAGTACTGCCACACCGCGGTGACCTCGGAACGCAATGCCGTGCGCGACATCAAGGTCGCGGTGCCCGACGATCTGGTCGACAATCCGACCACCGGTCCGGTGATTCGGGACTATCTGCGCACCCTGGTCAACAACTGGAAGACCGCCAACGGGAGCATGGCCGCCGACAGCTACGGCGAGGAGAACTTCGAGGTTTTCCGGCACGGAAACCTGCTCAGCGCGGTGTTCCACGAGGACTATCACGCCGACGGGCCCAAGCCCAACAACGCCTACCGGACCTTCACCTTCGACATGGCGGCGGGCAGACGGGTGCAGCTCGCCGATCTCACGACGTCGAATCCGCTGACCGCCATCCCGCCGCTGGCTGCGCCGTTCATCGATACGGCGCTCAATCAGGCTCCGCCACCCCATGATCCGGGCACATACCCGTTCATCCTCGACCGTTGGACCCCCGACAAGGTCTACTCGGGCGCGTATAAGGCGTGGGCGCTGACGCCCGACGAGTTGATCATCTACATGCCCGACTATCCGGTCGGCCACGACGAGCCGATCAACTTCTCCCCCGGCCTGCCGCAATGGTTCATGGACGGCGGCACCGTGCAAGCGCACATCCCGCTATCCGCTCTGAGCCCGGTGCTCCGCGTGTAAGACCTGCCAGTCCGGCGACGACTGGGACTCAGACGCCGGCGCCCAGGCTCAGTCCTCCGGGTTGTAGCCGAGGTTGGGGGCGAGCCAGCGCTCGGCTTCGGCCAGGGTCCAGCCCTTGCGCTTCGCGTAGTCGGCGACCTGGTCCTGGGCCAGCCGGCCGACCACGAAGTACTGCGACTGCGGGTGCGAGAAATACCAGCCGCTGACGGCGGCACCGGGCCACATCGCCATCGACTCGGTCAGTTCGATGCCGGTCCGCTCCTTCACGTCCATCAACTTCCAGAGCGTCACCTTCTCGGTGTGCTCCGGGCAGGCGGGGTAACCGGGGGCGGGGCGGATTCCTCTGTACTTCTCATCGATGAGCGCTTCGTTGTCCAGCTGCTCGTCCGGGTGGAATCCCCAGAACTCCTTGCGGACCCGTTGGTGCATCCGTTCGGCGAAGGCCTCCGCCAGCCGGTCTGCGACCGACTCCAGCAAAATCGCGCTGTAGTCGTCGAGGGCCGCCTTGAACTCCGCGATCTTTTCCTGGCTGCCGAGCCCGGCGGTGACGGCGAAAGCGCCGACGTAGTCGGCCAGACCGGTGTCTTTGGGCGCGATGTAGTCGCCCAGCGACCGGTTCGGGATGCCTTCGCGGTGCTCGCCCTGCTGGCGCAGGTTGTGCAACGTGGTCAGCACCTCGGTACGGGTGTCGTCGGTGTAGACCTCGATGTCTTCAATACCCGAGCCGACCGCGTTCGCCGGAAAGAACCCGATCACCCCGTTGGCCGTCAGCCACTTCTCCTTGATCAGGGTGTCGAGCATCTGCTGGGCGTCGTCGTAGAGCTTGCGGGCAGCCTCACCCGAAGCCGGGTTGTTGAGGATGTCGGGGAACCTGCCCTTCATCTCCCAGGCGTTGAAGAACGGCTGCCAGTCGATGTACTCACGCAACTCGGCGAGGTCGTAATCGAGGAACTCCCGGACGCCGAGGCCCTGGGCGGGCGCCGGCGGCGTGTAGCCGTCCCACTCGATCGGGGTCCGGTTGGCACGGGCCTTCTCCAGGGTCAGCATCGGCCGCTCGTTCTTCTGCGAGTGCCGTTCGCGCAGGGACGCGTAGTCCTTCTCGGTGGCCTCCAGCAGGGCCGGACGCTGCTTGTCGTCGAGGAGCGCCGCGGCGACCGGCACCGAGCGGGACGCGTCCTTGACCCAGACCACCGGACCGCTACGACGCGGCGATATCTTTACGGCCGTGTGGGCGCGCGAGGTGGTCGCGCCACCGATCAGCAGCGGGATCTCCAACCCCTCGCGTTCCATCTCGACGGCGAAGTTGGCCATCTCGTCCAGCGACGGGGTGATGAGGCCGGACAGCCCGATGATGTCGGCGTCGTGCTCCTTCGCCGCGTCGAGGATCTTCTGGGCGGGCACCATCACGCCGAGGTCGATTACCTCGAAGTTGTTGCACTGCAAGACGACTCCGACGATGTTTTTGCCGATGTCGTGGACGTCGCCCTTCACCGTGGCCATCACGATCGTGCCGTTGGTGTCCTTCGCGGCGGCAGTGCCGTTCTGCTGTTTCTCCTCCTCGATGAAAGGCAGCAGGTAGGCGACGGCCTTTTTCATCACCCGGGCCGACTTCACTACCTGGGGCAGGAACATCTTGCCCGAGCCGAACAGGTCACCGACAACGTTCATGCCGTCCATCAGCGGGCCCTCGATCACCTCGATCGGGCGACCACCCGCGGCGGCAATCTCGGCCCGCAACTCCTCGGTGTCGTCATCGACGTGCGCGTCGATGCCCTTGACCAGAGCGTGCGTGATCCGCTCCCGGACCGGGAGGCCGCGCCACTCGGCCGCCGCCGGGTCCTCGGACTTCTCTGAGCTGTTGAACCGTTCCGCGATCTCCAAAAGCCTCTCGGCCGCGTCCTCGCGACGGTTCAGGACGACGTCCTCGATGCGGTCCCGCAGCTCGGGGTCGATCGAGTCGTAGGGCACCAGCGCACCGGCGTTGACGATGCCCATGTCCAGCCCGGCCTTGATGGCGTGAAACAGGAACACCGAGTGAATCGCCTCGCGGACGGGATTGTTGCCCCGGAACGAGAACGACACGTTCGAGATGCCGCCGGAGATGTGCACCCCCGGCAGGTTCTCCTTGATCCAGGCGCAGGCCTCGATGAAGTCGATCCCGTACGTCGCGTGCTCCTCGATACCGGTCGCCAGCGCGAAGCAGTTCGGGTCGAAGATGATGTCCTCGGGCGGGAAGCCGACCTCCTCGGTCAGGATCCGATAGGCGCGCCCGCAGATCTCCTTGCGGCGCTCCAGGTTGTCGGCCTGCCCCTGCTCGTCGAAGGCCATCACCACGACGGCGGCGCCGTACTTGCGGCACAGCCGGGCCTCGCGGACGAACTTCTCCTCGCCCTCCTTCATGGAGATCGAGTTGACGATCGGCTTGCCCTGCACGTTCTTCAGGCCCGCCTCGATGACCTCGAACTTCGAGGAGTCGATCATCACCGGGACGCGGCTGATGTCCGGCTCGGCCGCGACCAGCTTGGTGAACCGGTCCATAGCGGCGACGCCGTCGATCATGCCCTCGTCCATGTTGATGTCGATGACCTGCGCGCCGACCTCGACCTGCTGCAGGGCCACCGACAGTGCGGTGTCGTAATCCTCGGCCTTGATCAGGTTGCGGAACCGCGCGGAGCCGGTGATGTTGGTGCGCTCACCGATGTTCACGAACAGGGAGTCCTCGGTGATATTCAGCGGCTCCAGGCCCGACAGCCGGGTGGCCAGCGGGACGCCGGGGACCTGCCGCGGCGCTTTGCCCTCGACGACCTTGGCGATCTCGGCGATATGCGGCGGCGCGGTCCCGCAACAGCCACCGACCAGGTTGACCAGACCGGCCTCGGCGAAGTCGGCGATGTAGCCGGCCTGACGCGCCGGAGTCTCGTCGTATTCGCCGAACGCATTGGGCAGGCCCGCGTTCGGGTAGCAGGAGACAAAGGTGTCCGCGATCCGCGACATCTCCGCGATGTAGGGCCTCATCTCCGGCGCACCCAGGGCGCAGTTGAGGCCGACCGCGATCGGCTTGGCGTGCCTGACCGAGTTCCAGAACGCCTCGGTGACCTGGCCGGACAGTGTCCGCCCGGAGGCATCGGTGATGGTGCCCGAGATGATCACCGGCCAGCGGCGTCCACGCTCCTCGAACAGCGTCTCGACCGCGAACACCGCCGCCTTGGCGTTCAACGAGTCGAAGATCGTCTCGATGATGAGGAGGTCGACACCGCCGTCGACCAGGCCGTTGGCGGCTTCGAGGTAGGCGGCGACGAGTTGGTCGTAGGAGACGTTGCGGGCCCCGGGGTCGTTGACGTCGGGCGAGATCGACGCGGTGCGCGTCGTCGGCCCGATTGCGCCGGCGACGTAGCGGGGCTTTTCCGGGGTGCTGAATTCGTCGGCCGCCTTGCGCGCCAGGGCGGCGCCGGCGTAGTTGAGCTCGTAGGCCAGGTCCGCCATGTCGTAGTCGGAGAGCGAGATCGCGTTTGCGTTGAACGTGTTGGTCTCCAGGATGTCGGCGCCCGCCTCGAGGTACTCGCGGTGGATACCCTCGATGATCTGCGGCTGCGTCAGGTTGAGCAGGTCATTGTTGCCCTGAAGAGCGGTCGGCCACTCCGTGAACCGGTCGCCGCGGTAGCCGGCCTCGTCCGGCCGGTCCCGCTGAATCGCCGTGCCCATCGCGCCGTCGATCACCATGATCCGCTCGCGCAGGGCAGCCGTCAGTTCGTCGGTGCAGTCGGGGCGGATGTTCGGCGCGAATGTCTTCGACTCAGCGGCGTTCACGTACGTTCCTTCCGTAGCGGAAGGCGTCCTTGACTCTGCCGAGCGTGGCGGCCCCCGGCAAAAAACCGGAACCGTTGCAACGCCTCTCGACCACAAAAGTCTACGTCGTCACCCGATCGTCGACTGGACGCCCAACTCATCGCCGCGATCGACAGTTCGCGAATACTGGCGGCGAGGTACTTAACAAGGTTAACCAGTTTGCAGCCGAAGGTATTTCGTGTTGACCGCGGCGACGCCGGATGTGGAGGTCGCCCGGGGTCAGATCCGCAGCCCGCAACCGCGTACCCGTCGCGCCGTCGCCCACTGCCACGCGCGGCGCCGGAGTGGCGAGCATGGCGGTGTCGTAGTGGTGTTCGTCAGCGGCGCTCACGCCATAAGAATAGTCGTTCTATGCAAAGTCCCCGGTTGAGCGTCAATCGGCCGACAATCCACGGCCACCGCGCCCCGAACATCGGGCCGTTAGGCCGTACGCTAATTCTGTGACCCCGCCCGACGGCCTCCCTTTCGGCAAAGCCGCGTTGCCTGAACTGCACCAGACCGTCGTCGTGGCTGCGTTCGAGGGCTGGAACGACGCCGGTGACGCGGCCAGCGACGCGCTGGAGCACCTCGAGGCGATCTGGGAAGCCGACCCGATCTTGGAGATCGACGACGAGGCGTACTACGACTACCAGGTGAATCGCCCGGTGATCCGGCAGGTGGACGGCGTGACCCGCGAGCTGGTGTGGCCGGCCATGCGGATCTCGCACTGCCGGCCTCCGGGCAGCGACCGCGACGTGGTGCTGATGCATGGGGTGGAACCCAACATGCGTTGGCGCACTTTCTGTTCGGAGCTGGTGGCCATCGCCGACAAGCTCAACGTGGACACCGTGGTGATCCTGGGCGCCTTGCTGGCCGACACCCCACACACCCGGCCGGTCCCGGTGTCGGGCGCCGCCTACTCCCCCGAGTCGGCGAAACGTTTCGGCCTGGAAGAAAGTCGCTACGAGGGCCCGACCGGCATCGCCGGCGTGTTTCAGGACTCCTGCGTGGCAGCCGGGATACCTGCGGTGACGTTCTGGGCCGCGGTGCCGCACTACGTCTCGCAGCCGCCGAACCCGAAGGCGACGGTGGCCCTGCTGCGCCGCGTCGAAGACGTGCTCGACATCGAGGTGCCGCTGGCCGACCTGCCGACGGACGCCGAGGACTGGGAGCAGGCGGTCACCGAGATGACCGCCGAGGACGAGGACCTCGCCGAGTACGTGCTGTCGCTCGAGCAACGCGGCGACGCCGAGGTCGACATGAACGACGCCCTGGGCAAGATCGATGGCGACGCGCTGGCGGCCGAGTTCGAGCGCTACCTGCGCCGCCGTCGCCCCGGCTTCGGGCGCTAGGGGCGATCGCGAGCGCGGCGAAGCCGGGCGAAGCGGGTCGCCACCATCGAAACTACGGGGCGATCGCGAGCGCGGCAAAGCCGGGCGAAGCGGGTCGGATTTGCCGTCGACCGATCACGTACGGAAGCATCGCTTCGCGACCTACCGATTGGACGTTTCATGCCCGCGTTGCCTGATGACGGCAACCCACAACCTGTAGCCGGCCCACAACCTGCAGCCGGCGAAGTCGGCGAAGACGCCGGGTATCGCAAGGGACTCAAGCCGCGGCAAGTGCAGATGATCGGCATCGGCGGCGCGATCGGCTCCGGGCTGTTCCTGGGCGCGGGCGGCCGGCTGGCCAAGGGCGGACCCGGGATGTTCCTGGTATATGCCGTGTGCGGCGTTTTCGTCTTCCTGATCCTGCGAGCGCTGGGCGAATTGGTCCTGCATCGCCCGTCTTCCGGCTCATTCGTGTCGTACTCCCGCGAATTCTTCGGCGAGCAGGCCGCCTACGCGATCGGCTGGATGTACTTCCTGGGCTGGTCGATGACGGCCATCGTCGACACCACCGCGATCGCCACGTATCTGCGTCGATGGACGACCTTCGAATCGATTCCGCAGTGGGTGCTGGCACTGCTCGCCCTCGTCGTCGTGATGTCGATGAACCTGATCTCGGTGGAGTGGTTCGGTGAGCTGGAATTCTGGGCGGCGCTGGTCAAGGTTCTCGCGCTCGTCGCCTTCCTGGTCGTCGGGATCGTCGTCCTCGCGGGCCGATATCGGGTCGACGGCCGCAGCACCGGGCTGAGTCTGTGGACGGACCATGGCGGACTGTTCCCCTCCGGCGTGCTGGCGGTGCTGCTGACGACCTCCGGCGTGGTGTTCGCCTACGCCGCCATCGAATTGGTGGGCACGGCCGCCGGGGAGACCGCCGAGCCGGAGAAGGTCATGCCGCGCGCCATCAATGCGGTGATCGCGCGCATCGCGATCTTCTACGTCGGGTCGGTGGCGCTGCTAGCGTTGCTGCTGCCGTACACGTCGTACAAGGCCACCGAAAGCCCTTTCGTCACATTCTTTTCCAAAATCGGCTTCCACGGCGCCGGAGACCTGATGAACGTGGTGGTGCTCACCGCCGCCCTGTCCAGCCTTAACGCGGGGCTGTACTCCACCGGGCGCATCATGCACTCGATGGCTTTCAGCGGCAGTGGGCCCGGGTTCGCGACCCGGATGTCCAGAAACGGGGTGCCCTATGTCGGCATCGCGATGGCGGCCGCTATCTGCCTGCTCGGCATCGCCCTGAACGCCGTCAAACCCGGCCAAGCCTTCGAGATCGTGCTCAACATCGTCGCGCCGGGGATCATCGCGTGCTGGGCGACGATCGTTCTGTGTCAGCTGCGCGCCTACCGGCTGGCCAGGGCCGGGATCATTCAACGGCCACGGTTCCGGATGCCGTGGGCCCCGTATTCCGGTTATCTCACCCTGGCGTTCTTGGCCGGCGTCCTGGTCATGATGGCGTTCGACAAGGAGACCGGCACCTGGACCATCGCGACGGTGGTCGTCGTCGTCCCGGCGCTGAGCGCCGGATGGTTCCTGGTCCGCAACCGGGTGGCTGCCGTCGCCTCGGAGCGCGCGGCCCAGATCCGCTAGGACGCGCCGAGGTCGCGGTTGTAGGCGCTGGTGGAGCGGCCCAGCGCGGCGACCTGGGCGTCCAATTGGGGCAACAACTCCGCAGTGGATTTATGCAGGGGCATTTCGCCCACCGGACTGGACAGCACCGGCTTCACCCAACGGAACAGCGCCACCCAGCGCGGGCAGTAGACGCGGGTGCGGCGGTGCGCAATGCCCTTTACAAAAGCGGCCGCGCACTTGTCGACGGTCGTGGTTTTGTTCAGCGGCCACGGGAAGCTGGCCAGCAACTGGCTGAAGGCGGACAGGTCGGTTTGGGTGTCACGAACCAGCGCGGTGTTGATCCAAGACATGTGCGCCGAGCCGACGCGGACGCCGTGGCTGGCCACTTCCAGCCGCAGAGCATTTGCCAGCATTTCGACGCCGGCTTTCGACGCGTTGTACGGCGCCAGCCCCGGCGCGGCCGTGTAGGCGGCCAGCGACGAGACGACCAACAGGTAGCCGCGGCGTTCGATCAGCGCGGGCAACGTGGCGCGCGCCGTGTGGAACACCCCGAGAATGTTGATGTCGAGCACCCGTTTGAACGCGTCCGGGTCGACTTGGGTCACCGACCCGTAACTCATGATGCCGGCGTTGGCCACCACCACATCGATGCCGCCGAACCGCTCGACGGCGCGGGCGGCGGCGGCCTCCATCGCAGGCAGATCGCGCACATCGGCGACCGCCGTCAGCACACGTTCTTCGCCGAGTTCGGCGGCGAGCGACTTCAGGTCGCCTTCGTTGAGGTCGGTCAGCACAAGCTTGGCGCCCCTGGCGCAGAGCCGGCGAGCGGTCTCGGCCCCGATCCCCCGCGCGCCGCCGGTGATGAAAACGACCTGATCCTGCAGCGACTTCATGTTTGCCAACGTACCGTTGCGGCGGCGCCGGCTAGACGGCCACGCCCAGCAGCGCATCGATCGCGGTCGCCACCAGCTTGGGCGCGTCGGCATCGTGGCCGCCGTATTCCAGCGCGTCGGTGGCCCAACCATCAAGTGCAGCAAGCGATTTGGGCGTATTCAGGTCATCGGCCAGGTATTGGCGCACCCGCGCGATCACGTCGGCCGCGTCCGGACCCGCCGGCAGCGCGGTCGCGTCGCGCCAACGCCGCAGCCGCGCGACGGCCTCGTCGAGCACCTGGTCGCTCCAAAAGCGGTCACCGCGATAGTGGCCGGCCAACAGCCCCAGCCGGATGGCGGCCGGCTCGACACCCCGGGCGCGCAGCTGCGAGACGAGCACCAGGTTGCCGCGACTCTTGGACATCTTGTGCCCGCCCCAGCCGATCATCCCGGCATGCACGTAGTGGCGCGCGAATCTTCGCTCGCCGCGGACGCATTCCGCGTGGGCGGCGGTGAATTCGTGATGCGGGAAGATCAGGTCGCTGCCCCCGCCCTGGATGTCCAGACCGCTGCCGATCCGGCTGAGGGCGATAGCCGCGCATTCGACATGCCAGCCCGGTCGGCCGGGACCGAATGGTGAGGGCCAGCTGGGCTCTCCCGGTCGCGCAGCCCGCCACAGCAGGGCGTCGAGCTCATCGGTCTTGCCGGGCCGTTGCGGGTCGCCGCCGCGCTCGGAGAACAGACGCAGCATGGTGTCGCGGTCGTAGCCGGATTCGTAGCCGAACTGCGGCGTGGCGTCCGCGCGATAGTAGATGTCCGGGTATTCGCCGTCGACAACGTAGGCCGCGCCCGACGCCAGCATCTTCTCGACGAGTTCGACGACCTCGGCGATAGCCTCGGTCGCCCCCACGTATTCGCGGGGTGCCAGGATGCGCAGCGCCGCCATGTCTTCGCGGTACAGCGACACCTCGCGCTCGGCCAGGTCACGCCAGTCGATGCCGTCGCGCTCGGCGCGCTCCAACAGCGGATCGTCGACGTCGGTGACGTTCTGGACGTAGTGGACGTCGTGGCCGAGATCCAGCCATTGCCGGTAAATCAGATCGAACGCCAGATACGTCGCCGCGTGCCCCAGGTGGGTCGCGTCGTACGGGGTGATGCCGCAGACGTACATCGTCGCGGTCGAGCCGGCCGCCACGGGACGCACCTGCCGGTCAGACGTGTCATACAGCCGAAGTTCCGGACCGCGTCCCGGCAACACGGGAACATGTGGGGACGACCACGACTGCATGGCAATCAGCCTAGGCGCGCCGACGCGGTCCGCAGGATGCAGCCCGCGGGGGCTGAGCAGGAGGCGCGCAATCAGCCGGGGCGCGCCGACGATGCACATCCGGGCCGCCCGCCGTCGCGCCCCCTGGAGGCTGTATCGCCACCGCGCCATCTGTGGTTTGCTGAATCCGGTATCGGGCAAATTCGCTCACCGTCAACGAGCGAGGTGGTTGTGATGTCGACTCATATAGCTGACCGACCGGACACCGCGGGAGCGGCCGCTAACCAAGAAGTCGTGGTCAGATGCCCCGCGACGGCACAGGTTGTCGGCAGCGTCCCCGTATCGACCGGTGCCGAAGTCGACGCCGTGGCCGCGCGGCTGCGCAAGGCACAGCCGTTGTGGCAGCAAATGACGATCGACGGACGCGCACGGTGGCTGGGCAAGTGGCGCGACTGGATGCTGGACCACCGCGACGAGCTCCTGACGCCCCTGCAGCTCGAGACGGGCAAGTCCTGGGGCGACACCGGTGTGGAGATCGCGGCGCTCCAGATCATCAACTACTGGATCGACAACGCCGCGGAATTCCTCGCCGACCAGTCGGTGCGCCCCTACGGCGCCGCCAACGCCGGCAAGAAGCTGACCCTGGTCTACCAGCCCTACCCCCTCGTCGGGGTCATCACCCCGTGGAACGGACCGCTGTCGGTGCCGCTGCTCGACATTCCCGCGGCCCTGATGGCCGGCTGCGCCGTGCTGTCCAAGCCATCGGAGTTCACTCCCCTGGCCTGGCGGGTGGCGGTCGAGGGCTGGAAGGAGATCGGCGCTCCCGATGTACTCGACGTGGTGTTCGGTTACGGGGAAACCGGTGCGGCACTGGTGAACACGGTCGACTACGTGATGTTCACCGGCTCGGTCAACACCGGACGACGTATCGCCGTGGCGGCGGCCGAGCGGCTGATCCCCTGCAGCCTGGAGCTGGGCGGCAAGGACGCGATGATTGTGTGCGCCGACGCCGACATCGACCGCGCCGTCGACGGTGCGGTGTGGGGCGGGTTCGTGTACACCGGGCAGGTATGCATCTCGGTGGAGCGGGTCTATGTCGAAGAGCCGGTCTACGAGGAGTTCGTAAACAAGTTGGTAGCCAAGGCATCTGCGCTGCGCAACGGCATGGACTCGGGACACGACTATTCCTGCGAGGTTGGGTCGATGACCACTGCGCAGCAACTCGCGATCGTGTCCCGCCATGTCGATGACGCCGTGAACAAGGGCGCCAAAGTGCTTGTCGGCGGGAAGGCGGGCGACGCGAGCGACGGCCTGTTCTACGAGCCGACCGTGCTGGTCGACGTGAACCACGATATGGATTGCATGCGAGAAGAGACGTTCGGCCCGACGCTGCCGGTCATGAAGGTGCGCGACGTCGCCGAGGCCATCGAGCGGGCCAACGACTCGAACCTGGGGCTGTCCGGCAGTGTGTGGACGCGGGACAAAGACAAGGCGATGTCCGTTGCACGGCAAATGCATACGGGCAGCGTCAACGTCAACAACGTCATCACCAGCCTGCTGCAGTTCGGGCTTCCGATGGTGGGATGGAAGGACTCGGGAATCGGTTCCCGCTCGGGCGGGGCCGACGGCATCCGCAAATACTGCCGACAGAAGGCCATCGTCGCCGACCGGGTCGCGATGAAAAAGGAGTTGCTCTGGTACCCCTACGGCCGTAGGAAGGGCAGCCTCGTCGAAAACATGGTCCGGATGCTTTCGGCGAAAGACTGGCGGCGTCGACTGGGCCGGTAACGCCCCGTCGGCGCTACCTGCCGCGGATGGCGCCGAGCAGGATCGGCGCCAGCTCCGCGCGGCACATCACGAAGTCGGGCAGATACGGGTCGAGCTGGTTGTAGCGCATCGGCGATCCGTCGAGCCGCGACGCGTGCATGCCGGCGGCCATCACCACCCCGGCCGGGGCCGCCGAATCCCACTCCCACTGACCGCCCGCGTGCACGTAAGCATCGACATCCCCGTCGATGATGGCCATCGCCTTGGCACCGGCCGAGCCGATCGCGACGGGCTGGATGGGCAGTGTCTGCCGCATCCGGTGCAGCACCGCGGGAGGACGGGTGGCGCTCACGGCGATTCGGATGGTGTCGGTGACGCCGACGCGCGCGGCGTCGGCGGTCACGGTGTCGCTGCGGTAGACGATGTTCCCGCGGGCCGGCAAAGACACCGCCGCGTCGGTGATTTCGCGCTCGCCGTCGTAGGGGTCGCCGTTGGGGCGTTGCCACAACGCGATGTGCACCGCCCAGTCGTCGCGGCCCGGCGTCGAGAACTCCCGGGTACCGTCCAGCGGGTCGATGATCCAAACCCGGTCGTGCTGCAGCCGGGACAGGTCGTCGTACGCCTCCTCGCTGAGCACCGCATCGCCGGGCCGCTCCTCGGCCAGC
Organism: Mycobacterium sp. NGS58; assembly: GCF_059812385.1. Taxonomy (NCBI): domain Bacteria; kingdom Bacillati; phylum Actinomycetota; class Actinomycetes; order Mycobacteriales; family Mycobacteriaceae; genus Mycobacterium; species Mycobacterium sp. NGS58. The sequence goes on from NZ_JCALCO010000029.1 coordinate 21,888, forward strand.
CGCCGCAGGATCAGTGCGTTCGCCAGGCTGTCGCCCGCATCACCCAGCGCCCAGGGATACCCGAAGCCGACTTCGTCGCGAACTTTCAGCAGCAGCTCCCCCGCGTCGGCGGCGAGATCGGCGGCCAAAGCGGCATCGGTCGTCTCGTCGGCGGCGGGGCTCACCGGTCAAGTATCGCCGACGGCGAACGGCGGCCTTCACCTGTGGCGGCGCGCTCTTGGGATTACCGCTAGAAAGCAGGCCATGGAATGGGGCGATGCCGGTTGGGTCCGGGCATGACCGGATTGTCCAGCAGCGCCCGCGCGCGCAGGCGCAGCGCGGCAATCTCGGCCCGGGTGATCTGCTCGGCCAATTCGTCGCCGAACCCATCATCGATCGCATCAATAAGGCCGGCGACGGCTTCCAGGGTGTGATCGTCGATCGGCTTGCCGGCCCATCCCCACAGCACCGTGCGCAGTTTGTCCTCCACGTGCAGGCACACGCCGTGGTCGACCCCGAAGATATGGCCGTCGAGGTCGCGCAGCACGTGACCGCCCTTGCGGTCGGCGTTGTTGATGAGCACGTCGAACACCGCCATCCGCCACAGGCGAATGTCGTCGGCGTGCATCAGGACGACCTCGTCGCCGGCGTAGTCGAGAGCACGCAACACCGGCAGGTAGCCCGGCTGCCTGGTGCCGGCGGGAAACAGGTCGACCAGATCCGGACCCGGCCGCGGCTCGGTGTCCACCGCGTCGCCGGGTTGCTGAACCCAGCGCTGCAGCATGCCGGGTCCCGCCGGCCCGTGCCGAATGATCGTGTAGGGCACGATATTCCAGCCCAACTTCGCGGAGACCAGATACGCGGCGCGTTCGCGGCCGGCCAACGTTCCGTCCGGGAAATCCCACAGCGGCGCCTCCCCGGCGACCGGCTTGTAGACGCAGTGCACGCTGGACTCGCCAAGCGTCGATTCGCACAAGAAGGTGCCGTTGCTGGCCGAGCGGATCCGTCCGATGACCGTCAGTTCGCCGTCGCGCAACACCTCACGGTCGTCAGACCTCTGGGTCATCGTCAGGCCCGAGCAGCGCACTGCGCCGATATCCGTTGGCGCGTGCGCAGATATGGCCCTCCGGGTCCAACGGTTCGTCGCACAACGGACACGGCGGACGTCCCGCGGAGATGACGCGATTGGAGCGGGTGGCGAACTGGCGCGCCGACTCCGGCGTCAAGAACACCCGCACCGCGTCGGGACCCTCCTCGGTGTCGTCGAGCACCACCGACGCGTCGAACTCGGCATCGGTGACCGCCAGCAGCTCGACCACCACGGTCTGGGCCTCCGAATCCCAGCCCAGGCCCATGGTTCCGACCCGAAATTCGGCGTCCACCGGGGTGACCAACGGATCGAGGTCCTCGACCTCGGCGGGCTCAGGCGGAACGGGCGTGCCGAACCGCCGGTTCACCTCGAGCAGCAGCGCACCGATGCGCTCGGAGAGCACCGCCACCTGTTGCTTCTCCAATATCACCGACACCACTCGGGCGTCGTGCACAGCCTGGATGTAGAACGTGCGGTTTCCGGGCTGGCCGACGGTCCCGGCCACGAAGCGGTCGGGTGTGCGGAAGACATGAATTGCGCGGGCCATGGCACTTCCCAAAATACCGGCTGTTGCCACCGCCGTGCGATCCGATGGAGGTAGCCGCCGAATTAATCGGTGGAACCGCCGACCACCGCGTCGCTCGACGATGCCGCGGCGGCGGCTTGGTGCGGCTCTCCGTTGGACGTGGGGTCGGTCTCGGGCTTGGCCTCGTCCTTCGGTGCGGGGCCGGCCCGCAGGGCGGCGGACAGTCGTGCACCGGTGTGGTTGACGTGCAACACAAACGGGCGCAGTTCGGTGTAACGGATCACACTCACCGACGCGGGGTCGGCGGTGACGCGCTGGAAGCCGTCCAAATGGATCCCGTATGCGTCGGCGATGACCGCCTTGATGACATCACCGTGCGTGCAAGCGACCCACAGCGCATCGCCGCCGTGCTCGGCGGCGAGCCGGCGATCGTGCTCGCGCACGGCGTGCACCGCCCGCGCCTGCACCTGGGCCAGGCCCTCGCCTCCGGGGAAGACCGCCGCGCTGGGATGGGCCTGAACGACCTTCCACAACGGCTCGCTGAGCAAGTCGCCGAGCTTGCGGCCCGTCCATTCCCCGTAGTCCACCTCGGCGAGTTGATCGTCGACGAGCGGGGTCAGGCATAGCGCGTCGGCCAAGGGCTCGAGAGTGCGACGGCAACGCAGCAGCGGCGAACTCACCAGCTCCTGGATCGGCAGGTCGCCGATCCGATCGATCAGGCCGTCGGCTTGTTCACGCCCCTTCTCGTCCAGGTCGACGCCCTCGGAGCGACCGGCAAGAACGCCCGCCGTGTTCGAACTCGAGCGGCCGTGGCGTAACAGGATGACGGTCATATCGACCACGACGGTACCCGGTGGACGGGCCCGTCAATGACTAGCGCGAAACGGGCACCGCGTGGGCCACGGAGTCGCGCACCGCGGCACTCAGGCTGCGCTCGTCGGTGACGTCGATGCCGACCAGGCTGCGGACGGTCCTGGCGACCACCTCGTCGGCCTGCGGAACGGGCCCGGCCAGGCGCGGCCGGTAAACCTCGACGACAAGGCAACGGTTCTCGATGTGGAACGAAAAACTCCGCCCATCACCGGCTTGTCCATACCCGCTTGCGGAAATGCCTGTCGACATGTCCTCGACAGCAAACTCTTTTTGCGCCAGATGACGGTCAGCGGTGACGGCCATGGGGTGACCATACCTCGCCCGTAGGGATGGACACAGCCGGCATGGCCCTATTGGACGCGAAAGCGTTCCTTACAATTTGTGTTGCACCGCCGAGCCACGAGGGAAGAGAATTGCTGTCACGACGACAACGTCACAAGATGGCAGTTCAAAGCGGTGCGGTGAGCCTGTCGGCTTTGCTGATGGCGGTCGTCGGCTGTTCATCGAATCCGCTCGACAGCGCGCCGCGCACCATCGAACCGGCGCACGCGGCGGTGTCGCCGCCGGCGTCGCAGCGGCCGGCCGGGGCGGTGCGTCCGCTTGCCGGTCACACCGCCGCGGCGGCCTTCGACGGCGGCACTCACCAGCTGGCGGTCCTGACGCCGGGCGCCGACCCGACCGCGCCCGCCAGCGTCACCGTCTTCGGCGACCCGCAGGTCGCGCCGCGCGTCATCGAACTCCCGGGACCGGCGACGGCGCTGGCCGACGACGGCCGCGGAGTCGCCTACCTGGCCACCCGCGGCGGCTACGTCGCTGCCGACCTTTCCACCGGTCGGGTGACGCAGGTGGCAGTCGCCGACGCTCCCCACATCGAATTCACCGCGGTGGCCCAGCGGGCCGACGGCAGGCTGGTGCTGGGCAGCGCGGACGGCGCCGTGTACACCCTCGCGCCCCACGCGCCCGGGACCGTGACCAGTGCGGCCGTGGCGAACAAAACCAAGATCTTCGCGCGTGTCGATTGGCTTGTTACACAGGGGAATACGACCGTCGTGCTGGACCGGGGGCAGACTTCGGTGACGACCATCGACGCCGACGGGCATGCCCAGCAGGCGCTGCGGGCGGGCCGGGGCGCCACCACCATGGCCGCCGATTCGGCCGGCCGGGTGCTGGTCGCTGATACCCGCGGCGGCCAGCTGCTGGTCTACGGCGTCGATCCGCTGATCCTGCGGCAGGCCTACCCGGTTCCACAGGCGCCGTACGGCCTGGCCGGCTCGCGCGCGTTAGCCTGGGTTTCGCAGACCGTTTCCAATATCGTCATTGGTTACGATCTATCCACCGGAATTCCCGTCGAAAAGGTGCGTTACCCGACCGTGCAGCAACCGAACTCGCTGGCCTTCGACGAGGCGTCAGACACCCTCTACGTGGTGTCGGGTTCTGGTGCGGGAGTTCAGGTCATCGAGCACGCGGCGGGCACGCGTTGACCGCGGCGCGGCGCAGCCGCCTGCCCGCGGGCTGGGACACCGAGATGTCCGACGAATACGAGTGGGCGCCCCTGCGCCTGCCACCGGATGTGACCCGGGTCAGCGCGTCCACCCGATTGTCCATCGAGGCCGAGTACCGCGGCTGGGAGTTGACCAGGGTGCGGCTCTACACCGATGGCAGCAGACGAGTGTTGTTGCGCCGCAAGAAGTCTCGCTCGGACGGTGCCGGCTCCGACGCGCGACGGCCCGACCAGCCGGAACTGTGACGCCGGCTCAGCCACGCGGGGGCGGACACCGGATGTACGGCCTGCTGCGACGGCTGTTTTTCGTGCTCCCGCCGGAGCGGATTCACACACTGGTGTTCGCCGTTCTGCGGGGTGCGACCGCGGTCGGCTGGACGCGGCGGCTGCTGCGCCGGCTACTGGCTCCGACCGACCCGGCGCTGGCCAGCGCCGTGTTCGGGGTGCGCTTTCCAGGGCCACTGGGACTGGCAGCCGGCTTTGACAAGGACGGTTTGGGGCTGCTCACCTGGGGCGCCCTGGGCTTCGGGCATGCGGAAGTCGGGACCGTCACCGCAAACCCGCAACCGGGCAATCCCGCGCCGAGAATGTTCCGGTTGCCGGCCGACAGGGCCCTGCTGAACCGAATGGGCTTCAACAATCTCGGTGCGGGCGCGTTGGCGATGCGGCTTTCGCGGCAGCGGCCCGAGGTGCCGATCGGGGTGAACATCGGCAAGACGAAGGTGACGCCGGCCGATCAGGCCGTCGACGATTACCGGGCGAGTGCCCGGCTGGTCGGCCCGTTGGCGTCCTACCTCGTGGTCAATGTGAGTTCGCCGAACACGCCCGGGCTGCGTGATCTGCAGGCGGTCGAGTCGCTGCGGCCGATCCTGTCGGCCGTGCTCGCCGAGACGTCCACGCCGGTGCTGGTGAAGATCGCGCCGGATCTTTCCGATTCCGACGTGGACGAGATCGCCGATCTTGCGGTCGAATTGGGCCTGGCCGGCATCGTCGCCACCAACACCACGGTGTCGCGGCAGGGTTTGACGACACCGGGTGTCGACGAGCTGGGCCCGGGCGGCATCTCGGGGCCGCCGTTGGCACGCCGCGCCGTCGAGGTGCTGCGCCGGCTGTACGGCCGTGTTGGTGACCGGCTGGCGCTGATCAGCGTCGGGGGCATCGAGACCGCGGACGACGCCTGGGAGCGGATCACCGCGGGTGCATCGCTGCTGCAGGGTTACACGGGCTTCATCTACGGCGGAGGCTTGTGGGCCAAGCGGATTCACGATGGCATCGCAGCGCGGCTGCACGACGGCGGCTTCGCCTCGCTCGCCGACGCCGTCGGCTCGGCGGCGCACACGCCGGAGTGAGTCACGCCGCGCGCACCCAGCTGGACTCCTGGTTAGGCTGACTACCAGTTCGGCATGAGGAGCGGCTGATGATCACGTTGGACCGCTTGGTGAACGTGCTGGGTGGTTATGGAGTCCGGTTGCGTTGGTCGTCCGTGCCCCGGTCGACTGAGCTGCGCAGCGTGGTGATCCACGAAGCGCCGCCCGATCGCGCGGTGGTAGGCGATGTATTGCTGGCCATCGGCGCCGGCTCGTTTCGCGAAGCGGTGCAGTGGGCGGCTTCAGCGCGTGCTGTCGTGGTGTTGGTACGCGACGGTGACGACCCGATCACACTCGACAGTGGCGCCGAGGTCGGCGCCGTCATGGTGGTCGATGAGACGGTCACGTGGAGCGAGGTGGGTACGGTCGTCTACGGGCTGGTGCTGGAGGGCCGTGAGACTGAATCCGGTCGTGGCCCAACGGATTTGTTCGCCCTGGCCGACAGCCTGGCGGACGCTGTCGGCAGTTCAGTCGTCATCCACGATCGGCTGTTGAGAGTGTTGGCGTATTCGAAACTGCAGCAACATGCCGACCCGGCGCGGGTGCAGACGATCCTGGAGCGACAGACACCGGAGCACCTGCGCACAGTGTTTGATGCTCGGGGCGTATTCGCTCACCTGGGGGCCTCCGACGAGCCGCTGTTTGTCCCCGCGGACTCCGAACACGGCTTGATCGGCCGAATGGTGGTGGCCGTGCGCTCCGGTGGCGAGTTGATCGGATCGGTATGGGTGGCGTGTTCGGCGCCGCTGGACCAAGCGGCGCGCACCGCCTTAACCGATGGTGCGCACACTGTGGCCCTGCATCTTCTACGCTCGCGCGCCAGCGCGGATTTGGAGCGCCAGGTCGAATCCGAACTGGTGATTCGGTTGCTGGAGGGAACGGCCGATGCCGCGATGGTGGCGAGCAGGCTGGGACTGCCGCACGATGATTTGAGAGTTATTGCGCTGCAGGCGTTCATCGGCGATGAACGCGATGCCGCTCTGTTGTTGGCGTTCGAGCGTGCCACGACTGGGTTCGGCTGGTCACGCCCGGGGCGTAGCGCTTTGGCGGGCAATATCGTTTACACGCTGCTTCCCGGTGGGCAAGCGGCGTCCGCGCGGCGCTGGGTGACCGGTCTGCGGGCGGCCCTTCCCGAACAGGTGACGGTGTTGGCCGGCGTAAGTGGTGCGGCTGAAGTGACAGACCTGGCCGCGGCGCGTCAGGAAGCCGAGGAATGCCTTGCGCTACATGAGATGTCACCCGGGGCGACGCCTCCGGTCTACGACGAGTCATGGGCTGACATCCTGCTGCAGCGGTTGCGCACCGCAGCGCGCTCAGGCCGGTCCCCATCGCGTGGGCCCGTGGCCGAGTTGCGCCGGCATGACCGTGCCAACGCGACCGACTACGTGGCCACGCTGCGGGCATGGCTGGAGGCCCAGGGCGACCCGGCCGAGGCCGGTGACCGGCTGGGAGTACACGAAAACACGGTGCGTTACCGGCTGCGCAAGATGGCCGAGATCACGACCCTGCCGCTAGGCGATGCCAGAAAGCGGCTGGCGATGATGATAGAACTCGCGGCTATTGACACCGATTGAGCAGCGGCGCTGTCGGAACTCGACAAAGCGAGGCCGCGTCGTTGTCTGGCTGCGGCAAGCTTGCGGCGGGCATCCACGCGATCATGAGGTTGCCAGCTCAGAGGGCAGGTCTGAGTGACGGGTGGTATCGCCATTCAGCGACCACGCGGTACCTCAGACCCACGCCGACTCCCGACAGGAAATGTTCGATGTCCACGTCAGATCATCGATCGATCGATGACCGCCGACCAGATGACGACGCGGCGATGGAGACCTTCACCGTGCCTCTGCCGCGGAAGCTGTTCGCGCGGCTGTTCAGCCGTAACCCGCTGATACGCGCCGTAGACCGGGTGGAAGCGCTCATTCTGGTGTTAGCCGTTGCGGTGCCGCTGATCGCCGTGCCGATCAGTGCCGCGGTGGGCACCGCGGTCCATGATTCTCGTAGCCGTCTCTACGCCGAGCAGTCCCAAACTCGCCGCCCGGTGACCGCGACTGTCATCGGGGAGAGTCACCCTCGCCGTAACCTTGAAAACCCGACAATGACGGTTCCTGCCCGATGGTTTGCCGCCGGAGCCGAACGCACCGGCGACGTCACCGCGCCGCTGACGGCCAAGATCGGCGACGCTATTGAAATCTGGGTAGATGACGAGGGTCTTCCGGTTGCCCGACCGGTGAACACCGCCCGGGACGAGGCGCTGGCCTTCGCGGTCGCGACCTGGTGGGCCGTGAGCCTCTTGGCAGCTGCCCTATTTGCGCGCGCGCGTATCACCCTTGACCGAGTTCGCTACGACCAGTGGCAACAGGATTTCGACCGCCTCATCGAGCGACGATAAGCGGCGCGCCCACCTGTTAAGCCTCAACCAAGTCCGTGGCGAGCGCCTGCAGGGATTGCAGTTTGAGCATCTTCGGAATGCTCTCGCCGCTCAGGCTGTGGCCGCTTCGGGCGGCCTCGGCAGCAGCGTTGTCGAGGCGTGACAATGCCTCGCACCGCCATTGTCGGTTTCCGGCAAACACAGTCGAGCCCCCGCACCCCACCATGGAATTAACGGCGTCACGAAAAACGCTCAACCGCACCGGAATTTCGCCCGCCATGGGCGCCCGAGTCGTCAGCGGCGGCCGCCTCCTTTGGCCCGCCCCTGACGACGCTTCCCGACAAAAGTAAAGGAAATCGCTCAAAATGACGAGTAACGAATCCATCTGGATGACACGGCAGCGGTACATCCGGCTGCGGAACACACTCAACGCGTTGCGGTCAGGGCTGATCGTTGAAGTTCCCGACGACTTGATGGACTTCGACGCCAAACGCTCAGCGCTCCAACGACGTATTCGTGAGGTTGAAAACCTGTTGGCAAAGGCTGTCATTGGCGAGAATCCCGCCAGCGACACCATCGCCGAAGTGGGCATGGTTTTGACCATCCGCTACGAGGCCACCGGTGAGACCGAAACCTTCCTGCTAGGCAGGCGCGGCAGCGAAGGCGTCGACATCAAGGTCTACTCGATGGCGTCGCCGTTGGGCCGCGCCATAGCCGGCGCGCGCCCCGGCGATCAACGCATCTACTCAATTCCCGGTGAGGCGGGACGACTGGTGACGCTGCTGCAGGCCGTCCCCTATGAAATGCACCTGACGAAAGGCACCCGATCTCAGACAACCCACCGCGGCTCGACGTTCACAGCGACCCAAACCCCTGCCCAGTGGCGCGACCTTGAACGTTACACTGCGTGAAGCCGTGCCGTACCGAATACACCCGGCCGGATTGACGCAATGAGGGTGCCCGGATGTGTTGCACTACAACTGCATACACCAATGCCGTGCATGCACCATGCGGCCAATCGACCATCGCCGACCGTCCCGCGCGGTCAGGGGTGATCACATGATCTTCGAAGTAATCGATCCGGTGACGATCATGTTTCTCTTGCTAGCGGGTTTGGGCCTAATCATGGCGGTCGCGTACGGACGCATGTGAGTCGCGGCCTCAAGCTGCACCCACTGCGTCGTCGTCTTCACCGTCTTCTTCCTCGCACAGCAGATCCTCCGGGTGATGGAACGTATTGGTCCTCGGTTGACTCCGATCGAGATGCGGCGGCGGTAACCATTCGGTATCGCCGTTGGCGCGTTTTCGGGTGGTCCAGCCCTTTTCGAGGAGCCGATGGTGGGGTCCGCAAGCGAGGGTGAGTTGGTCGATGTCGGTGCGGTAGGTCCTGGACCAATCTTCGACGTGGTGGACCTCGCAGTAGTAGCCGGACACGTCGCAGCCGGGATGCGAACACCCACGGTCCTTGGCGTACAGGACAATTCGCTGCCCCGGTGACGCGAGGCGCTTGGTGTGATACAGCGCCAGCGCCTTGCCCTTGTCGAAGATCGCGAGGTAATGGTGAGCATGGCGGGCAAGGCGGATCACATCCGACATCGGCAGCATGGTGCCACCGCCGGTCAAACCCTTTCCGGTGGCGGTTTCGAGTTGCTCGAGCGTGGTGGTCACGATGATGCTGGCCGGCAACCCGTTGTGCTGACCCAACTTTCCGCTGGCGAGTGTCGCCCGCAGCGCCGCGTTGAGGCCGTCGTGGTTGCGCTGTGCGGGGCTGCGGGTGTCGTGCTGCACCGCCTCTTCCGGCGGGGCTCCATCAACGGTCGGCTTGTCGTCATCGGGGTTGCACATGCCGGGCGCGGCCAGCTTGGCCAGCACCGCCTCCCAGCCGGCACGAGCCTCCGGCGTCAACCACCCGGTGAGGCGCGACATGCCGTCGGCCTGCTGATTGCCGAGCACCAGCCCGCGTACCCGTGCACGGTCCTCGTCGGTGTAGCTGCCGTCGGGATTGAGGCAGTCCATCAGGCGGCGGGCGAGCTTGGCGAGCTGATCGGGGCGGAATTCGGTCGCCTTGGCCGCCAGCTGCTTCTCGGCATGCTCACGCGTCTCGATGTCGACCGACTCGGGCAGCTGGTGGAACAGCCGCCGGATCACCGCGACGTGCTCGGCGTCGATCGCCCCGTCGCGCTGGGCCGCAGCCGTGGCCGGCAGCACCGGTGCCAGCGGCTCCCCGGAGAGCGCTCGGCGCGGGCCCAGATCGGCGGCCTCAGCGATGCGGCGGCCGGCCTCGGGCCGGGTGATGTGCAGCCGGTCGGCCAACACCCAGGACAGCTTGCCGCCGAGCTCCGTTGAATCAGCTTGCTCACCAAGTTGATTGATGAGCTGATGGCTTGGCGCTTGAAGTTTGCGCGCCTCGTACTCGAGCACCTCCAGCATCTGCAGCCGCTCCGGGTTGGTCAGCGCATCATACGAATGCTCACGGAAGCGAGAGACGACGGCGCGCAAGGCGTCAACGTCGTGTCGGAGCTCCTCACGGTCGGTCAAAGTCACGTGCGCCGCCCACTCGGCCGTGCGAACGGGCTGAGCAGCTCATACTCGACTGCCTCGAGTCGGCCGATCAGAAAGGCGTACTCATCCAGGACGTCAACCAGCTCGGCGGGCGTCATCGTCTCCCAGGAAATCGCCTCGAAGCGGGAGAAGGCAGCGCTCAACGCGTCAATGTCGGCGGCAATCTCTCCGTAATAACTCGAACGCATGTTCGAATACTATGGCCGCCCACCGACAAATCGGGCCGAAGTGGGAGCCCCGGGACAGAAGTGGCACAAGTGATTTGGGGCCAAAGCCCCTCCGGACCGGAAGCCCGCTTTCGGGCAGGCCCCTACCCGAACCGAAGCCCTACTTCTGTTCGTAGGTGGCGTGGATGACCGCCCGCGCGATGGCGTGCTGGAACAGGTTGAACCCGAGGAAGGCCGGGCTGGCGTCTTCTGGGAGATCCAGCTTCTCGGTGTCCACGGCGTGCACGGCGATGTAGTACCGGTGTGGGCCGTGGCCCGCCGGGGGCGCGGCCCCGATATAACGGCGCTGCCCGGCGTCGTTCACCAGCGTCAGCGCACCCCCGGGCAGGTTGCTGCCATCGCCGGCGCCCGCGGGCAGCTCGGTGACGTCGGCCGGCAGGTTCGCCACCGCCCAGTGCCAGAACCCGGAGGCCGTCGGGGCGTCGGGGTCATAGACGGTGACGGCGAAGCTGCGGGTCTCGTCCGGGAATCCCGACCAGCTCAGCTGGGGGCTGACGTCTTCACCGCCCGCACCCATGATTCCGCTGACTTGGGGGTTGGCCAACGGCTGACCGTCGGTGACCGATTGCGAGGTCAACGCGAAGGTGGGCAGCTTCGGCAACGATGCGTACGGGTCAGGAGCAGTGCTCATGTTGGTCCTCTCGTGTGATCGGCGTGCGTTTGTCGTCTAGCAGTGGGTCAGGAAGTGGGCCAGCACGTCGGTGCCGAACCGCAGCGCATCGATGGGTACCCGCTCATCCACGCCGTGGAACAGCGCGGTGAAATCGAGATCCGGCGGCAACCGCAGCGGGCTGAACCCGAAACAGCGAATACCCAAGCGCGCGAACGACTTCGCGTCGGTGCCACCGGAAAGCATATACGGCACGGTACGGGCGCCAGGGTCGTGCGCCAGCACTGCCTCGTTCATGGCATCGACCAGGTCGCCGTCGAAGCTGGTCTCATACGACGAGAAGTCCTTGATCCACTCGCGCGTCACGTCGGGCCCGAGCAGCTGGTCGATCTCGGCCTCGAACGCCTCCTTGCGCCCCGGCAGGATGCGGCAGTCCACCACCGCCTCGGCGATCGCCGGTACGACGTTCGCCTTGTATCCGGCCTTGAGCATGGTGGGGTTGGCGGTGTCGTGCAGCACGGCCTTGAGCATGCGTGCCATCGGACCCAGCTTTTCGATCACTCCACGCAGATCGCCCGATTCGGTGTCGAAGGTCAGCCCGGTCTCCTCACTGACGGCGGCGAGGAACTGCGCGACCGTGTCGGTCACCACGAGCGGAAATTCGTGGCGGCCCAATCGGGCGACGGCCTCGGCGACGGCGGTGACCGCGTTCCGGTCGTGAACCATCGAACCGTGTCCGGCCGGTCCCCTGGCGGTGAGCCTCATCCAGGACAGCCCCTTTTCGGCCGTCTCGATCAGGTAGAGCCGGCGTTCTCCCCCATCGCGCTGAGGCACCGTCAGCGAGAACCCGCCCACCTCGCCGATCGCCTCGGTGACACCGTTGAACAGCTCCGGCCGATTGTCGACCAGCCATTGGGCTCCGAAGGTCCCACCATGTTCTTCGTCGGCGATGAACGCGAAGACCAGGTCGCGCGGCGGCACGATGCCCGCGCGTTTCAGCTGGCGGGCCACCACGATCATCATGCCGACCATGTCCTTCATGTCGACTGCGCCGCGGCCCCAGACGAAACCGTCTTTGATCGCGCCGGAGAACGGGTGCACGCTCCATTCGGCCGGCTCGGCCGGCACCACGTCGAGGTGTCCGTGGATCAGCAACGCGCCGCGCGACCTGTCGGCGCCCGGCAGGCGGACGAACACGTTGCCGCGGCCCGGGGCGCCGGATTCGGCATACTGCGGCGCGTAACCGACCTCGGCGAGCCGCTCGGCGATCCACTGGGCGCAGTCGGCCTCGCCCTTGGTCGTTTCCGGTTCGCCGGTGTTGGTGGTGTCGAACCGGATCAACTGGCTGACAACCTCGACCACGTCGTCGCTCGGGTTGGTTGATACCTCGGTCGCCCCGCTCTGAATGGTCACAACCACCTTTCCTACCATTGCCGCGGCTGAACGGCTCGATGCCGATCGTCGCGGCCTTCCTCGGAGCTGGATTGGGTTCGCGGCGCGCGATCCGATAGCCTTAGCTGCCAACCCATGCTGGTTTGGCCTTGTCCGAGTGGCGGAATGGCAGACGCGCTAGCTTGAGGTGCTAGTGCCCTACTAATGGGCGTGGGGGTTCAAGTCCCCCCTCGGACACACGACTGAGTCGAATGGAATGAACGCTCGCATTCATTCCTGAGGCGATGGAGTGTGTTGAGCCGTGAAGCGGCGAGCACACACGACTGAGGCGAGCGAATGGACGCTTGCCTTCATTTCCGAGCCGATGGAGCGTGTTGAGCGGCGAAGCCGCGAGCACACCCCTGGAACTCACTGCCGAATATGCCGCTTCGGTGGCGGGTAGACGCCCCTGGCGATCGTCGCCGACAGCCATCCGATCGCCCACCCGCCACACACGAGCAGGAACGTATGCCGGCTGGCGGCGTCGCCCGTCATCGAAACCACGGCCAAGATGACCGCCCAAACGATCGCGCAACCGATGCTGTAGGCCGTGTAGGTGCCGTAACGCCGTCTCATCTCGCGGATCCTCTCGGTCGTGCCTGACCGCGTAGCCAACCCGAACTCTGCCACCGCGATCAGCCCGACGCACGTAGCCTGGAATGAGGCCCAGCAGCCGGGAGCGTAGACGAATGACCCGATCGAGTCGCTTTGTCCGGCGGACATCACCGAAGACGTTCGCCGACCGACGCGACGCCGGCCGCGAGCTGGCAAAGTGGCTGGCCACGTACCGCGGCAGGGGCGACGTGCTGGTATTCGGGCTGGCCCGCGGTGGTGTGCCGGTTGCCTGGGAAATCGCCGCGGCTCTGGGCGCGCCTCTCGACGTTTTCCTGGTCCGCAAGCTCGGGGTACCGCAGTGGTCGGAATTGGCGATGGGTGCCCTGGCCAGCGGTGGTGGCGTGGTGATGAACCAGGACGTGGTGGCCAGCCTGCACGTCACCGACGAGCAGGTGCGCGAGGTCATCGACAGCGAGACGGCCGAGTTGCTCCGGCGCGAACACGCCTACCGTGGCGATCGCCCGATCGCCGACCTGCGCGACCGGATCGTCATCCTCGTCGACGACGGAATCGCCACGGGCGCAAGCATGCTCGCCGCCGTGCGCGCCGTCCGGGCCGCCGGCCCGAAATCGATCGTGGTTGCCGTCCCGGTGGGACCGGAGTCGACCTGCCGCGAGCTTTTACGCGAGGCCGATGATGTGGTGTGCGCGACGACGCCGCCCGGATTCGAAGCGGTCGGGCAGGTCTACGACGACTTTCATCAGATCAGTGACGACGAGGTCCGCGAACTGCTCATCACGCCGACCTGCTGAGCGCCGGACCACCTTTGGCGGGCGTCGACAGGAACTACTTGGCGGGCTCGTCGCCGCGGCCCTCGGCCGTCACCCGGGACTCCTCGGTCTGCGCGGCCTCCCCGGTCGCCGCCGGTTCGTCCTCTGCCGGGGCTTCCTCGGGGTAGTCGACGTAGTCGTCCTCGTCGGCCCGGGCCTCGTCAGCCGTACTTTCGTCGCCTCCCACGTCACGCCGCTGGCGCTCACGCAGCGCGTCGAGGATCAGCAGCACCACGCCGACCACACTCGCGGCGATGCACACCCAGGCCACCAGCTCGTTGCTCGTGACGACCGCGAACACCAACGCGACGAGCCCGATGAGGGCCAATACCAGCGCAATGATGAGCATCAGTCATCCTCCAAGCGACGAGTGGGACGGCGGTTTCATGACCTAGTGTGCCAACCCCGAAGCTTGGCGAGTGACCGGCACGTCCGGAAAGCTAGTTGCTGCCCCGGTTGAACTGGTCGAAACTGCCGGAATCCGCGCTGGAGTCCACGGGCGCCGCGGATCCACGCTGTCCGAGTTCCTCCAGCTGAGATTCCAGGTAGGTCTTGAGCCGGGTGCGGTACTCGCGCTCGAACGTGCGGAGTTGCTCGAGGCGGCCTTCGAGGACGGTGCGCTGCTGGTTGATGGTGCCCATGATCTCGGAGTGCTTGCGTTCGGCGTCGGCCTGCAGGGCGTCGGCCTTCTCCTGCGCCTGACGCAGCTGGGTCTCGGAGCGGGTTTGCGCGTCGGCGAGCATGGCGTCGGCGCGCTGGCGGGCTTCGGTGACCGTGGTCTCGGCGGTGCTGCGCGCCTCGCTGAGAATCTGGTCGGCATTGGCGCGGGCGTCGGCCAGCATCTTCTCCGATTCGGTCCTGGCCGTTGTGGTCAGGCGGTCGGCGGTGTCCTGCGCCAGCGTCAGCACCCGGGCGGCCTTCATGGCCTGTTCCTCGTTGTTGCCCGCCGCTGCCGGGGCCGAAACCGGCGCCGGCTTGGCCGGTTCGGGTTCGGGAGCGGGCTCGCGTACAGGAATGGCCTGGGTGGGCGCGGCGGCGGCGGCCGGGGTGGCCGAGCCGCCACCGGAGGCCAGCTCCTGGTCCAGTTCTTCGATCCGCTGGCGCAGATCGCTGTTCTCTTCGATGAGCCGCGTCAGCTCGGCTTCCACCAGATCGAGGAAGGCATCGACCTCGTCTTCGTTATACCCCCGCTTGCCGATCGGTGGCTTACTGAACGCCACATTGTGGACGTCGGCTGGTGTAAGCGGCATTGTTTCGTCCCCTCAAGTTCCTGTCGAACGTTCTGGAAAGTGTAGAACGCAGTGGTAGCCGTAGTGCAACTGCCGTCCATCCTGTCACACCAGGCGCGACCGTTGCTGTTTAGGCCAATAAATAAGGACCAATTTCAAACTTTGAGGGCAATAAAATCCGAAACCTTAGAGTTTTTAAATCGCGGGAACCAAGCCGACGCTAAAACGTGGCCGAACCGTCTCCGGGCCGGAATGCGGCCCAGGCGGTTGGCGGAACTGAGTCACGTCTGCGCGGCGCCGAACGCGAGCTGCATTCCGATGAACGCGACGAGCAACAGCACCATGATCGAGAGGTCGAAGCGAACCGCTCCGATGGTGAGCTGCGGGATCAGCCTGCGGAGCAGTTTCACCGGTGGATCCGTGATCGACAGGATGATCTCGAGCACGACGACGGTGAACCCCGTCGGGTGCCAGTCCCGACTGAACGAGCGGATGAACTCGACCACGACGCGAGCGATGAGCAGCAGCCAGAAAATGAATAGCGCAAACCCAAGGATCTGAAAGAACAACACCAACTGAAGTGCCCCGACCTTACCCGTGAGATGCCAGACGCCGCCGACCAGCGCGGCGCCTGCCAGCCTACCGACTCCGAGTAAGAGGCCCTATCTCACGTGGCCACTTCGGGTCGCCGACGCTCCGAGGCCCGGCCGCGCAGCGGGCGGCGGGCGTGGCTATTGGTAAGCGTAGAAACCGGTTTCGGCGATCCGGCGGCGCTCCTCCGGGGACACGTCCACGTCGGCGGGCGACAGCAGGAACACCTTGGTCGCCACCTTGTCGAACGAGCCGCGCAGGGCGAACGCCAGGCCGGCCGCGAAGTCGACGAGGCGCTTGGCATCGGCGTTGTCCATCGACACCAGGTCCATGATGACCGGGGTGCCGTCGCGGAAACGCTCACCGATGGTGCGGGCCTCGCTGTAGTCCTTGGGCCGCAGCGTGGTGATCTTCGACAGCGGGTGACCCTCTTCGAACATCATCGCCATCCGGCGCGGGTCCATCGCCAGCGCTCCGCGGGTGGAGTTGCGCAACCAGGACCCGAAGCGGGGGCCGCCCCGCTCGCCGCGGTCGAACTCGCGGGGGTGGACGGCGCCGTATCGCGGCTCGTCCCCATAACCACCGCGGTAGCCGGCGGGCGGCGGGTACTCGGCCGGTTCGCGGCGCGGATCGTCGTATTCGTCTTGCTCGTAGCGACCGTAGCCGTCGTCAAATCGGGGGCGCGGAAAACCACGGGACGGTGCGTGGTCGTCGTAATACTCGTCCTCGTAGTCGTCCATCGGGGCCATACCGAAATAGGCCTTGACTTTGTGCAGTGTGCTCATTGCGTTGACCCTTCTAGCCCCTGGGAGTGCTGGTGTCAGTGATAAAGCTGTTACTACAGTGACTACTTACGGTGACGGTAACCGCCGCGGGCCCAATAGCGCGGTACCGACACGCACACATGTCGAACCGTGTTTCACGGCAATTTCGAAGTCGTCCGACATGCCCGCGGACAACCCGACCGCGTCGCGATGCGACTCGAGAACCCGCCGATGCTCGGATTGCAGCCGGTCGAAGGCCTCGTCCGGGTCCGAGTCCAGCGGCGGAATCCCCATCAGCCCGACCAGGTCCAGGTTCTTCGAGTCCTCGACCTGGTCGCACACCTGGTCGACGGCGCCCGGCCGCGATATGTCGACGCCGCCGCGGGACTCGTCGCCGTCGAGGCTGACCTGAACGTAGATCCGCATCGGGGCGGTCCGGCGGCCCTCGGCCAGAGCCGCCCCCACGCCCTTGTCGAGGGCGGTCACCAGGTGCGCGCTGTCGACCGAGTGGGCGGTGTGTGCCCAACTTGCCACCGATTTGGCTTTATTCCGCTGGATATGACCGACCATGTGCCAGCGTGGATTTCCGACCTCCCTGTGCGCCGGCGCCGCCAACAATCGCGTGACTTCGGCCACTTTTGCCCTCGCTTCCTGGTCCCGTGATTCGCCGACGACGCGGCAACCCAATCGGCACAAAGTCACGACATCGGTTGCTGGAAAGTATTTGGTAATCGGTAAAACTTCGATTTCACCGACATTGCGACCCGCCGCCTCTGCCGCCGCCGCAAGGCGCGAGCGCACCGACGCCAATGCGTGGGTCAATTCCGAGTCGCGCTCGCTCCGACCGTCAGGAACCGGCATTCCTACCGCCATCGCGGTCACTCCATCCAGACCAGCGAGGCCAGCCGGCCGGTTGGTGCATCCCGCCGATGACTGAACAAAGTCGGGTCGTCCACCGTGCACCGTGGATCTATGTCGATTGCCGTTACACCTAGATCCCTTAGCTGGCAAGCGATTCCGGCCCGCAAATCGAGCCCGGGAGTCCCCGCGGCGGTGGTGGTACGGCTGCCCGGCAACGCCGCCTCGACCTCGTCGACCATGGCCGCGGGCACTTCGTAGTTGCGGCCGCTGACCGCCGGGCCCAGCAGCGCCGAGATGTCTTGGGGTTGCGCGCCGAGGTCCAGCATCGCCTCCACCGTTCGGGCCACCACGCCGCGCTGGGCGCCGACCCGGCCGGCGTGCACCGCGGCGGCAACACCGGCACGCGCATCCGCCATCAACACCGGGACACAGTCGGCGGTGACGACCGCCAAGGCAAGTCGCGCCGTGCGGGTCACCAACGCGTCGGTGTCGTCGACCGCAGTGTCACGCGCCCCGTCGACAACCTCGACGCGGTCACCGTGAACCTGGTTCATCCACACCACGCGGCCGGCGCGCAGGCCGACGATGGCGGCCAGCCGGGCCCGGTTCTCGGCCACCGCCGCCGCGTCGTCCCCGACGTGGTCACCCAGGTTGAAGGTGTCGAAAGGCGCCTTGGAGACGCCACCGGCGCGGGTGGTGGTGACCCGCCTGATGCGAACGCTCACATGACCAGTATCCGGAGCGCCGCGCCTGCCAGGGGGTAGCGCCATCCGGCCGCGGCCGGTTTGTCGCGCGCTGGCAAGCAAATTGAGACCCTCAGCGGCGCATGAAGGGCGGCACATCGACGTCATCGTCATCGCCGCCGATATTCAAGGTCGATCCGTTGGTGTGGACTGGCACGCTGACCGCGTCGACCGGTTCGAACAGCGTCGAGGTGAGCTTGCCCGCCTTCGCCGACTCGATCCGGTGCGCTCCGCCTTTTTCTTCCTTATCGGCACTGCCGCCGATCACCGGTTTGCGTCCGGCGCCGGCGGCGTCGAAGCCGGCGGCGATGACGGTGACGCGCACCTCGTCGCCCAGCGAATCGTCGATCACGGTGCCGAAAATGATGTTGGCGTCCTGATGGGCGGCGTCCTGCACCAGCGAGGCCGCCTCATTGATCTCGAACAACCCCAGGTCGCTGCCGCCGGCGATCGACATCAGCACGCCGTGGGCGCCCTCCATCGACGCCTCCAGCAGCGGTGAGTTGATGGCGATCTCGGCGGCCTTGAGTGAACGCCCCTCGCCCCGGGCGGAACCGATGCCCATCAGGGCTGTGCCCGCCCCCGACATGATGCCCTTGACGTCGGCGAAGTCCACGTTGATCAGGCCCGGAGTGGTGATCAGGTCGGTGATGCCCTGAACGCCGTTGAGCAGCACCTCGTCGGCGCTGCGGAAGGCGTCCATCAGCGACACCGCGGCGTCGCCCATCTGCAGCAGCCGGTCGTTGGGGATCACGATCAGGGTGTCGCAGCTCTCGCGCAGCGCCGAGATGCCGCTCTCGGCCTGGTTGCCGCGCCGCTTGCCCTCGAACGAGAACGGCCGGGTGACCACGCCGACGGTCAGCGCCCCCAGCTTGCGCGCGATGCTGGCGACGACGGGCGCCCCGCCGGTCCCGGTCCCGCCGCCCTCGCCGGCGGTGACGAACACCATGTCCGCGCCGCGGAGCAGCTCTTCGATCTCATCCTTGGCGTCCTCGGCGGCCTTGCGGCCGACTTCCGGGTCCGCCCCGGCCCCGAGACCACGCGTGGACTCGCGCCCGACGTCGAGTTTGACGTCGGCATCGCTCATCAACAGCGCCTGGGCGTCGGTGTTGATCGCGATGAACTCCACGCCTTTAAGGCCTTGTTCGATCATCCGGTTGACGGCGTTGACGCCGCCGCCACCGATACCCACGACCTTGATGACGGCCAGGTAGTTATGCGGGGGGGTCATCATTCGTCTTCCTCCCTGATGGGCTTGGCTCAGCTCTCCCGGCGGTGGGCTCCTCCGGACGTTCGCGGTCCTCCTCGAATAAACCCTGAGCAAACCCTCAACCTCAACCATAGAGTTAGAGTTATGTCAAGTAGTTCCGCGCAACCAGAACGGTATGGGCATGGCGCGCCCTAACCCCGCAGGCGCGCCGAAACGCGTCCCGCAAATTTTGGGCAATTTCGCCCCGCCGGCCGGCGCGCGGGCGTTCGGTGAGCATCGAGCCCGCCGACGTGATGGAGATCGCTACTTGACCGTCGGCAGGTCCGGGCTCGACACGTCGTAGACCTTGCCGGGCTGTGTCAGCAGCGCGGCCAGCTTCTCGGCCTTCTCGTCGGTGCGGTCGGTGGTGCCCCAGATCACCACCCGGCCGTCGCCCAGCGTGAGGGTGATCGAGGCCACCGACGGCGCGGCGATGCGGCCGACCTGGCCCTCGACCTCGGGACGCAACGCGGTCAGCACCTGCAGGGCCGCCTTGGTGGCGGGGTCGTTCGGCCCCGGATCCGCGACATCAAGGTACGGCAGCGCCGGTGGCGGCGGCCCGGTGGCGAAGTCCACTCCGTCCCGGTCGAAGAGATGCGGCCCGTCGGGGAAGTCTTTGACGGCCACCGGAACTCGCTCGACGATGGTGATTCGCAGCGCCGACGGATACTGGCGCTGCACCCGCGCGCTGGCGACTCGCCGGATTGCGGCCACCCGGTCCGCGACCTGGCTGGTGTTGATCTGCAGCAGCGGCGTTCCGATCCGCACCCGCGCCGCATCCAGCACCTCGTCCCGGGTCACCACCCCGGTCCCGACGACAACGATGTTGCGGGCGGCCATCGCGGGCGTGAAATAGAGGATCAACGCCAGCCCGATGCCGACGATCACCAGCAGAACCGTCGCCAGCAACATCTTCAGGCCCCGAACAACCCCCCGCGCAACGGGTTTGGGCTCGTTGACCAGCCGTCCGCTGGCCCGGCGCTTTGCCTCGCGGCGAGCCTCTTCGATCGCGGTGGCGCGCGCCTGGGCGGCGCGGCGTTCGGCCCGCTCCCGCCGGGCGCGCCGGCGCGGCCCCTCGACCTCGCCCTGATCGGCCTCCTGGCCCTCATCGCTGCCCGGCCGGTCCGCGCTCGCGCCTGCGGCGAGCGGTTCGGTGACCGCGCTGTCGCCTGCATCGCCGGCAGTCCGGGCCTCGGCCTGTTCGCCGACCGCGTTGGCAGGGACGGGGTCGTCCGGCTGCGTCATCGCAACGCCCCGGGGGCGCTGCGGTTGGCCCGCACCCGCAACGCCGTGACGATCTCGGGCCCCAGCAGCGTCACATCGCCGGCCCCCATGGTGACGATGATGTCGCCGGGCCCGGCGACCGCCGCCACCTGTTCGGCGGCCGCGGAGAAGTGCGGGAGATAGCGCACCGGCGCGCTGACGTGCTCGGCGACGGTGGCCCCGCTGACGCCGGCCAGCGATTGTTCGCGGGCGCCGTAGACGTCGAGAACGAAAACCTCGTCGGCCGCGTCCAGCGCCTGCCCGAACTCCTCGGCGAAAGCTTTTGTCCGAGAATACAAATGGGGCTGGAACACCGCTATGCTCCGACCGTCACCGCTCTGCTCGAGCAGGGTGCGGACCGCCGCCAGCGTGGCGACGATCTCGGTGGGGTGGTGTGCGTAGTCATCGAACACCCGCACCGAGGCCGCGCTACCGACCAGCTCGAACCGGCGGCGCACGCCCTCGAATCCGGCCAGGCCGTCCAGCACGGCCTCGACCGGGGCGCCGATCTCGAGCGCCGCCAGCAGCGCGCCCATCGCGTTGAGCGCCATGTGGCGGCCGGGCACCGACAACCTCATCACCCGCGGACGTTGCTCAGGATCCAGTTCGGGGGCCAGCCGGATCTGCGCGACAGCTTCGACGCCCTGCTGGTGCCACGACAACAACGTCGCGGCCAGGTCCTCGGTCGAGCCCGCGGATCCGTATCGCAGCACGCGGATGCCCAGCTCGGCGGTCCGCCGTGCCAACTCGGCGGCCCCGGGGTCGTCGACGCACACCACCAACGCCCCGCCCGGGGCCAGCCGCTCCATGAAGGCGTCGAACACGGCGACATAGGCGTCGGCGCTGCCGTAGAAATCCAGGTGGTCGGTCTCGATGTTGGTGACCACCGCGACGTCGGGCGTGTACTCCAGCAGCGAGCCGTCGCTCTCGTCGGCCTCCGCCACGAAGCAGTCGCCGCTGCCGTGGTGGGCGTTGGTGCCCGCCTCCCCCATCTCGCCGCCGACCGCGAAGGACGGGTCGCGCCCACAGTGCTGCAGCGCCACGATCAGCATCGACGTCGTCGTCGTCTTGCCGTGCGTGCCGGTGACCATCAGCGTGGTGCGCCCGTCCATCAGCTTGGCCAGCACGGCGGGCCGCAGAATCACCGGGATGCCGCGCCGACGGGCCTCGACCAGCTCGGGATTGGTTTTCGGGATGGCGGCATGCGTCGTGATGACCGCGGTGGCGCCGCCGGGCAGGAGGTCGAGCGAGGCCGCGTCGTGCCCGATGTTGATCTGCGCGCCCCGGGCGCGCAGCGCGTGGATGCCGCGGGACTCCTTGGCATCCGAGCCGGATACCAGGCCGCCGCGGTCGAGCAGGATGCGGGCGATGCCCGACATGCCGGCTCCCCCGATGCCGACCATGTGGACGCGCTGCAGCTCGGGCGGCAACTGATCCGTGCTCACGGCCTACCTCCGGCCGGCAGGCGACCCAGCTGGGCCTTCCTGGCGATGTCCAGCGCCGCCTGGGCGACCTGGCGCGCCGCGTCGGGATGCCCCACCCGCGCGGCGGCGGCGGTCATGGCCGCCAATCGCGGCGGGTCGCCCAGCAGCCCGGCCACCTCGCGGGCGACCAGCTCGGGCGTCAGGTCGGCGTCGGCGACGATCATGCCGCCGCCCGCGTTGACCACCGGCAGGGCGTTGAGCCGCTGCTCGCCGTTGCCGATCGGCAGGGGCACGTAGATGGCCGGCAGACCCACCGCCGAGACCTCGGCGACCGTCATCGCACCGGACCGGCAGATCGCCAGGTCGGCGGCCGAATAGGCAAGGTCCATCCGGTCGAGGTAGGGAACCGCCACATACGGCGGGTCGCCCGGCTGGGGTTCGCGCAGGTCGAGTGTGTTCTTGGGGCCGTGTGCATGCAAGACGGCCACGCCGGCGGCCGCCAGCTCGGCGGCCGCCCCGGAGACCGCCCGGTTCAACGAGGCCGCGCCTTGCGAACCACCGAACACCAGCAACACCCGGGCGTCGTCCGCGAAACCGAAGTGGCGGCGCGCCTCGTCGCGCAGCGCCGCGCGGTCCAGTGAGGTAATGACCTCGCGCACCGGCACCCCGACCACCTCCGCGCGCGGCAACCCGCAATCGGCAACCGCGGAGAGCACCCGCTCGGCGGTGCGGGCGCCGACGCGGTTCGCGAGCCCGGCGCTGGCATTGGCTTCGTGGATCAAAACCGGGACCCGGGGCTTGCGCGAGGAGACACCGCGCGCGGCCAGGTAGGCCGGCAGCGCCACGTACCCACCGAAACCGATCACCACGTCGGCGTCGACCGCCCTCAGCACGGCACGGGTCTCCCGGACGGCCCGCCATACCCGCGAGGGCAGCCGGGCCAGGTCGCCGCTGGGTTTGCGCGGCAGCGGCACCGGCGTGATCAGCTCGAGGTCATAGCCGCGCTCGGGCACCAGCCGGGTCTCCAGGCCCCGGGCGGTGCCCAACGCGGTGATCCTGACCTGCGGATCGAGCGCGCTCAGCGCGTCGGCGACGGCCATCGCCGGCTCGACGTGGCCGGCGGTTCCGCCACCGGCGAGCACGACCGACAGTGGCTTGAGAGGCTTAAAAGAGGACAACGCGGCACCGGCGGGCAAAGGGTTTCCCCCCCGCCCGCCGGTCCGCTTGTTGACCGTGTCGTTCACCCGTAACGCTGACCTTCCAGTGCGCGAGCGCGTCGTGGCTGACGCTGGCCGGCCGCCTGGCTGACGCGGCGCTGGCCTGATCCATGATGCCTCGCCCGTGATCGAGCGCTACCGCCAGTCTGGCGAGCCGGCCGCCCGGCCGTTCGCGATGGCGCAGGCCGCAGCGGCGCATCGACTTTCTGGGAGGCCTTCTGGGAGACCTTGCGGGAAGCCTTGCGCGCGGGCGCGCCGGCGCCCTTGCGTGACGGCTCGGCCGACTTCGGCCGGGCACGCTTGCGATCGCGGACCGACTCCAGGCGCGTCGGCGAGTAGGGCTCGGGCAGCGGCAGCCGCAGGATCCTGTTCATCTTGTCGTCGCGGCCGGCACGTAGCGCGGCCACCGCCTCGGGTTCGTGACGAGCCGCGTTGGCCATGATGCCGATCATGAATAGCGTTGCCGCGGTGGAAGTTCCACCGGCAGAAATCAAAGGCAGCTGAATACCGGTGACCGGGAGGATGCCGATCACGTAGCCGATGTTGATGAACGCCTGGCCCAGCACCCACATGGTGGTGGTGGCGGTCAGCAGCCGCAGGAATGGGTCGGCCGAGCGCCGGGCGATCCGCATCCCGGTGTAGGCGAACAGCCCGAACAGCACCAACAACGCGAACGCACCGATGAAACCGAGCTCCTCTCCGATGATCGCGAAGATGAAGTCGTTGTGGGCGTTGGGCAGGTAGTTCCATTTGGCCACCCCCTGGCCCAGACCGTCGCCGAAGATACCGCCGTGCGCCAGCGCGAA
Organism: Mycobacterium sp. NGS58; assembly: GCF_059812385.1. NCBI lineage: Bacteria > Bacillati > Actinomycetota > Actinomycetes > Mycobacteriales > Mycobacteriaceae > Mycobacterium > Mycobacterium sp. NGS58. Next base: position 45,951 of record NZ_JCALCO010000029.1, read on the forward strand.
TTTGGCCTGTCGGGCCTGATACCCGGTGTCCTGCGGGTCGTTCTCGGGATTGATCCAGGATCGCACCCGGTCCGACCGGTACCCGGCCGACATGGCCAGGACCGCGCCGGCCACGAAGACGGCCATCAATGACGTGACGAAGACGCGCAGCGGCAGCCCCGCGTACCACAGCAAGGCCAGCAGGATGATGCCCAGCGACACCGTCTGCCCGAGGTCGGGCTGGGCAACGATCAGGGCCAGCGCGATCACGGCCGCCGGCACCAGCGGGATGAGCAGTTCGCGCAGGCTCGCCCGCTCCAGGCGACGGGCGGCCAGCATATGGGCACCCCAGATGGCGAAAGCGATCTTGGCCAGCTCGGACGGCTGCATCGAGAAGCCCGCGACCACGAACCACTTACGGGATCCGTTGGCCAGGTTGCCGATTCCCGGGACGAGCACCAGCACCAGCAGGATGACCGTGACGACGTAGCCGGTGAACGCGACGCGGCGGATGAACCGCACCGACATCCGCAGCGAGGCGTAGCAGGCGATGAGGCCGATCACGGTCCACAGCACCTGCTTGCCGAAGATCACCCAGGCCGACCCGTCGGCGTCATAGGACCGCACGCCCGACGCCGACAGCACCATGATCAGCCCGAGTGTCGTCAGCAACCCGGCCACCGCGATGATCAGGTGAAACGACGTCATTGGCCGGCCCAGCCAGGCGCCGAACCGACCGGGCGAGGCGCTTTCGTTGGCGGCGGCCTTGTCGCGTTTTGGCGGCTTGTCGGCCTTCTTGCCGGCCTTGGCTTCCGGGGCGTCGTCCGTGGCCTCGTCGGCGGCGTCGTCGTCGCCCGGGGCGGGCTCGGCCGCGGCAGTTGCGGTGGTGTGTTTACCCCGGCCCAACAGCCGGGCCAATGCGTTACCCACGCCCGCCCTACCGGAGCGCCGCGCGCACGGCGGACGCGAACGCGTCGCCGCGTTGGGCGTAACCCGAGAATTGATCGAACGACGCGCCCGCGGGTGCCAGCAGGACGGTGTCACCGGGGTTCGCCAGGCTGCGAGCCGCGGCGACCGCCGCGTTCATCACGGCTGTGGCCAAATCGCCACCTGGCTGTTCCACTTCTGTCACATCTGCCCCAAGAACCACAGCAGTCGCATCCATACCAGCATCCTCGCCTGTCACAACCTGCAGGACGGGTACATCCGGCGCGTGTCGCGATAACGCCTCTGCAACCTGTTGCCGATCTCGGCCGATGAGCACGGCCCCGACCAGCCGCGATGCCATCCTGGCGACCTGCGCGTCGACCGATGCGCCCTTGAGCAGACCGCCGGCGATCCAGACGACCCGGGGGTAGGCCAGTACGGACGCCTCGGCGGCGTGGGGATTGGTGGCCTTGGAGTCGTCGACGTAGGTGATGCCGTCCGCGACGGCCACGACCTCGGCACGGTGCCTGCCCACCCGGAAGGAGGCGATCGCCGCCGCGATCGCCTCGGCCTGCACGCCGACGCAGCGCGCCAGCGCCGCGGCGGCCAGGGCGTCGAGCACCCCGACGGGCCCCGGCACGGGAATGGAGTCGACCGGCAGCAGGGCCAGATCGTCGGCGAAGGCGCGGTCCACCAGGTGACCCCGACGCACTCCCAGCTCCCCCGTCGCGGGTTCGCCCAATCTGAAGCCGACCCGCACCGGCGCCCGGGCGGTGTCCAGCAGCGCCGCCGCCCGGTCGTCGTCGAGGCCCACCACCGCCACCCGGCCATCGAGCACCCGCGCCTTCGCCGCGGCGTAGGCGGCCAGGCTGCCGTGCCAGTCCAGATGGTCTTCGGCGACGTTGAGCACCACACCCGCCTCGGGCTTCAGCGAAGGCGCCCAATGCAATTGGAAACTGGACAGCTCGACGGCCAGCAGCTCGGCGGGTTCTTCCAACACGTCGAGCACCGGTTCGCCGATGTTGCCGCACAGCAGGCTGCGCCGGCCGCCTCCGCTCAGCATGGCGTGCAGCATCGAGGTGGTGGTCGTCTTGCCATTCGTGCCGGTCACCACCAGCCAGCGGCGGGGCGGCCCGTAGTGGCCCGCGGCGTCCAGCCGCCAGGCCAGCTCCACGTCACCCCAGATCGGCACCCCGGCCGCCGTCGCGGCGACCAGCAGCTGCGCGGTCGGCGCGAAGCCCGGACTCGCGACCACCAGGACGTAGCGAGAGAGCTGCTCGATGGCCGTCGACGTGGACGCGGTCGCCACTCCCGCGTCGGCGTAATCCCGCAACCTGACGGGATCGTCGTCGCACAGCGTCGGCGCCGCCCCGAATCTCCTCAGCGCCGCCAGCACCGCCTTGCCCGTGATGCCGGCCCCGGCCACCAGCACCGGCGCCCCGGGCGCCAGGGGTTCCAGCGGGGCGTCAAGTCCGCTCATCAGGCACCGATCGCGCCCAGCCACTCACCGTAGAAAAGGGCCACGCCCAGGCCGCACGCGATCGCGGTGAGCAGCCAGAAGCGGATGATGACCGTGGTCTCGGCCCAGCCGGCCAACTCGAAATGGTGGTGAAAGGGGGCCATCCGGAACACGCGGCGCCCGGTCGTGCGAAAAGTCAAGATCTGCAATACAACCGAGCTGACCTCGGCGACGAACAGCGAACCCAGCACGACGGCGAGGATCTCGGTGCGGCTGGTCACCGAGATGCCGGCGATGATGCCGCCCAGGGCCAGGGATCCGGTGTCGCCCATGAAGATCTTGGCGGGCGCGGCGTTCCACCACAGGAAGCCGATGCAGGCGCCGGCCGTGGCGGCCGCGACGAGCGCCAGGTCCAACGGGTCGCGAACGTTGTAGCAGCCCAGCCCGGGGGCGGTGACACAGGCGTTGCGGTACTGCCAGAACGTGATCAACACGTATGCGGCGGTGACCATCGCCATGCTTCCGGCGGCCAGCCCGTCCAGGCCGTCGGTGAAGTTGACCGCGTTCGACCAGGCGCTGACGACGATGACGCAGAACAACACGAACAGGCCCGGGGCCAGCGTGACGGTGGCGATCTCGCGCACGTAGGACAGGTCGGCGCTGCCCGGTGTCAGCCCGTTGTTGTTGTGGAACTGCAGCGCCAGCACCCCGAACAACACCGCTGCGGCGACCTGTCCGATGGTCTTGGCCGTCTTGTTCAAGCCGAGGTTGCGCGACCTGCGGATCTTGATCAGGTCGTCGAGGAATCCGACGCCGCCGAGCACGGTGGCCAGACCCAGCACCAACAGGCCCGACACGGTGACGCCTTCGCCGTCGAAGGCCATCCCGGCCAGGTGCGTGCCCAGGTAGCCCGCCCAGATGCCGGCCAGAATGGCCACGCCGCCCATCGACGGGGTGCCCCGCTTGGCGTGGTGGGTCGGCGGCCCGTCCTCACGGGTGTGGTGGCCGAATCCCTGCCGGGTGAACAACCGGATCAGCGCCGGGGTCAGCAGGATCGACACCGTCAGCGCGACGGCGACGGCGATGAGGATCTGTCTCATGCGCGCGTCCCGCCCTCGGCCGCCAGGGCGTCGGCCAGCGCACCGAGCCCCGCCGAGTTCGACGCCTTGACCAGGACGACGTCACCGGGTTGCACCTCGGCCCGCAGCAATGCCAGGGCGGCGTCGCTGTCGGGGACGTTGACGGCGCCCTTGTCGCCTGCGCCCCAGGAACCCTCCATGACCGCCCCGTGGTGCATGGCGCTCATCGACCTCCCACTTCCCACGACAACGAGTCGAGACACATCTAAGCGCACGGCGAGCCGGCCGATGCGATCGTGCTCGACTACGGCGTCCTCACCGAGCTCGGCCATCTCGCCGAGCACCGCCCAGCTCCTGCGCGGTTGCGTGCCCCCTTCGCCGCCGTGGGCGATCCAGGCCAGCGCCTGCAAGCCGGCCCGCATGGAATCGGGATTGGCGTTGTAGGCGTCGTCGATCACGGTAACCCCGTCGGCCCGGGTGGTGACCTGCATGCGGTGCCGCGACACCGGGCCCGTGCCCTCGAGTGCGGCGGCCACCTGTTCGAGATCCGCGCCGCATTCCAGCGCGACCGCGGCGGCGCACAGCGCGTTGCCCACCTGATGATCGCCGTAGACGCCGAGTTGCACCGGCACCTCGGTCACCCCGAAGGCGTCGCGCCGGTGCAGCGCGAATCGCGGCCTGGCCAGCTCGTCGAGCGACACCGGCCCGGCCCACAGGTCGCTGGGGCCCCCGTCGGTGCGCTCGGCGCGGCTCACCCGGACCACCCGGGCGTCGGTCACGCCCGCCATGGCCGCCACGGCCGGGTCGTCGGCGTTCAAGATCACCACCCCGGATGCCGGAACAGACTGTGGCAGTTCGGATTTCGTCTGAGCGATGGCTTCGCGTGAGCCGAACTCGCCGAGGTGCGCGGTGCCCACGTTGAGGACCACCCCGATGGATGGCGTGGCGATGTCGGCGAGCGCGGCGATGTTTCCGGGATGGCGGGCCGACATCTCGAGAACCAGGTAATCGGTGTCGGCCGTCGCGCGCAGCACCGTCCACGGATGCCCCAGCTCGTTGTTGAACGAGCCGGGCGGGGCCACCACCTCACCCAGCGGCGTCAGCACGGCTGCCACCAGGTCCTTCGTCGAGGTCTTGCCCGAGGATCCGGTGATGCCGACGATGGTCAGCCCGCCGGCCACCAGTTCGGCGGCGACCACCCGGGCCAGCTTGGCCAGCGCGTCCAGCACTGCCGCGCCGGACCCGTCGGGGTCGTGCTCGAGCACCCCGGCCCGCGATCCCGAAGCCCCCTCGGGTGTGACGACGACGGCGGGAACCCCGACCGGCCGCGCGGCCAGCACCGCAACCGCCCCGGCCGCGACGGCCGAGGCGGCGTGGTCGTGCCCGTCTGAGCGGGCGCCGGGGAGCGCCAGGAACAGACCACCGGGACCCACGGCGCGCGAGTCGAATTCGACGGTTCCGGTGACGTGCAGTTGCGCGGCATCCTGCGGGGAGATGTCGGACAGGGTGCCCCCGACGATGTCGGCGATCTGGGCGACGGTCAGGTCGATCACCGCTGTGCCCCGTCGAGGTCGCGCAGCGCCTCGGCCAGCTCCACGCGGTCGTCGAAGGGGCGGGTGTGACCGCCGGCGCGCTGCCCGGTTTCGTGGCCCTTGCCCGCGATCAGCACCACGTCACCCGGGCGCGCCCAGGCGACCGCGTGCCTGATCGCGTCGCGCCGGTCGGCCACCTCGACGACCTCTGCCGCGCAACCACTTTCGATGGCACCAGCCAGGATCTCCCGGCGAATCGAGGCCGGGTCCTCACCGCGCGGATTGTCATCGGTGACGACGACCAGGTCGGCCAACTCGGCTGCCGTGGCGCCCATCGGCGCCCGTTTGCCCGGATCGCGCTCGCCGCCGGCGCCGAACACCACCGCCAGGCGGCGCCCCGGACGCTCCAGCGTGGTCAGCACCGCACGCAGGGCGCCCGGCTTGTGCGCGTAGTCGACCAGCGCCAGGAAGTCCTGGCCGGCGTCGATCTGTTCCATGCGTCCCGGCACGCGCGTCTGCAGCAGCCCCGGCGCCGCCTGCTCCGACGTCACCCCCACTATGTCCAGAAGTGCCAGTGCCACAAGGCAATTGGCGACGTTGTAGTGACCCGGCAGCGGGACCCCGACCTGATGCCGGGCGCCGGCGGGATCGACGACGGTGAACTGTTGGCCCCCGGCCCCCATCGGGGTCACGTCGACGGCGCGCCAGTCCGCGGGCCGGCCCTCGGCGCTGACGGTGATCGCGTCGCCGGCCCGGTCCGCCATCGCCCGCCCGGCCTCGTCGTCGACGCACACCACGACCCGGCGCGCCCGCAGCGGCGAATCCGGTTCGAACAGCAAGGCTTTGGTGTTGAAGTAGTCTTCCATGGTCGGATGGAAGTCGAGGTGATCGCGGGACAGGTTGGTGAAACCTCCTGCCGCGAAGCCGGTTCCGTCCACCCGGCCCAACGCCAGCGCGTGGCTGGAGACTTCCATCACGACGGTGTCGACGCCCCGTTCGGCCATGGCGGCCAGCATCGCCTGCAGCGCGGGGGCCTCCGGAGTGGTCAGCGCACTGGGGACGTCGGCGCCGTCGATGCGAATGCCGATGGTGCCGATCAGCCCGGCCGTGCGGCCGGCGGCACGCAAACCGGATTCGACGAGATAAGTGGTGGTGGTCTTGCCGGACGTGCCGGTGATGCCGATGACCGCCACCCGGTCGGACGGGTTGCCGTACACCGTGGCCGCCAGGCCACCGAGCACACCGCGGGGGTCGGGATGCAGCAGCGTCGGGACGGTCGGCGCGGTCATTTCGGCGGCTCCGGCGGGATCGGTGAGCACGGCGACCGCTCCGCGTTCGATCGCATCGCCGGCATAGCGGGCCCCGTGGGTGGTCAGACCCGGCAGCGCGGCGAACAGGTCACCGGGTAGCACGTCCTGGGCGCGCAGCGTCACGCCGGTGATGGTCACGTCGGGCACGGCGCGGCCCCGACCTGGACCGTCGGCCAGCACCGCGCCGACCTGTTCGGCGAGCGAGTGCAGCGGCACGCCCGCGGTGGCGCTGGGGCGTAACCCAGTGGGCACCGGCACAGCCACACCTCCCTCCGACGCCCGCGGCATCCTCATGATCGGCCATGACACCCTACCTAGCCGCAACCGATCGTGAGGCGATCCGCGCGCCGCCGGGTCCCCGAACGGAGTTCAGCGTGCCCGGCCGTCGGGCCGTGACCCCTACGTGGCCTGCAACGTCAGCGGCGGGCCGGGGTCCGGCGACAGCGGCACGTTCTCGCGCTGCATGAGCCAGCCGGCGATGTTGTGGAACAGCGGGGCCGCCGAGTGGCCCGGCGTGCCGTCGGCGTTGCGCTCCGGGTTGTCCATCATGATGCCGATGACATACCGGGGGTTGTCGACGGTGGCCATTCCGGCGAACGTGATCCAGTAGACGTTGTCGAAATAGCAGCCGCAGGCCGGATTGATCTGCTGCGCGGTGCCCGTCTTGCCGGCCATCTGATAGCCCGTCACCGCACCGGCGGCCCCCGTGCCCTGCTGGTAACCCATCGGGTCCTTCTGCACGACGGCACGCAGCATGTTGCGCACAGTCTGCGCCGTCTGCGGCGACACCACTCGCACGCCCTCCGGGCGCGGTTCTTCGGTGCGCGTGCCGTCGGGCGCGATGGTGGCCTTGATGATCCGCGGTGGCATCCGCAGCCCGTCGTTGGCGATCGTCTGATACATCCCGGTCATCTGCAACAGCGTCATCGAAAGACCCTGCCCGATAGGCAGGTTCGAGAACGTGCTGCCCGACCACTGGTCGATCGGCGGCACCAGCCCGGCGCTCTCCCCCGGTAGGCCGACGTTGGTGCGTTGCCCCAGGCCGAATTTGCGGACCATGTCGTAGAAGCGCTCCGGCCCGACTCGCTGCGCAAGCATCAAAGTGCCGACGTTGGAGGACTTTCCGAACACGCCGGTGGTGGTGTAGGGCATCACGCCGTGCTCCCACGCGTCGTGGATGGACACCCCGCCCATTTGGATGGTGCCGGGAACCTGCAACACCTCATCGGGATTGGACAGGCCGTACTCGATGACCGACGACGCGGTGATCACCTTGTTCACCGAGCCGGGCTCGAACGGCGAGGACACCGCCAGGTTGCCCAGCTGCTTGTCGCCCTGACGTCCGATGTCCTGGGAGGGGTCAAAGGTGTTGTCGTTGGCCATGGCCAAGACTTCGCCGGTCTTGGCGTCGAGCACGACGGCCGAAACGTTGTGCGCGCCAGACACGTTCTTGGCCTGCTGAACCTGCTGCTGCACATAGAACTGGATGTCGTCGTCGAGGGTGAGCTGGACCATCGAGCCGTTGACCGCCCGATGCCGGTTGCGGTAACTGCCGGGGATGACAACGCCGTCGGATCCGCGGTCATAGGTGACCGACCCATCGGTGCCGGACAGCACCGAGTCCATCGCCTCTTCCAGTCCCAGCAGCCCGTGACCGTCCCAGTCGATGCCGCCGACGATGTTGGCCGCCAGCGATCCGCCGGGATACTGGCGCAGATCCTGGCGTTCGGAACCGACCTCGGGGTACTTGTCCGAGATCGCGCTGGCGACAGCGGGATCGACGGCACGCGCGAGATAGACGAAGTTGTCGTCGGTCTGCAGCTTCTTTAAGACGGTGGCCGAGTCCGGCTTGTTGCCCAGGCGGCTGGAGACCTCTTTGGCGATATCGCGCAACCGCTGCTGCGGATCCGGGGCGGTCGAGTTCTTGGCTTTGGCCTCCTCCAGCTGCTTGCGGATCCGTTTCGGCTGAAATGTCAGCGCACGCGACTCGATGGTGAAGGCAAGCTGGTCCTTGCGGCGGTCGATGATGCTGCCGCGCACCGCTTTTTCCACATCGGTGACCTTGAGCTGTCCGGCGGCCTGGGCGCGCAGCGACGAGGCGTTGGTCACCTGCAGGACGAACAGCTGGGCGGCCGCCATCAGCATCAGCACCAGGATGACTACGTTGCCGGCCCGGTGCCGGAAGACGAATGACCCGCCGCGGCTGGTCAACTCCACGATCTGGCGGGTGCGACGCTGCCGCGCCGAGTGCCCGGCCGCCACCGCCTCGGACCGCTGTGCCGCCCCGACACCTTTGGCTTGCTTGGCTTTCCGGAATCGCTTCGGCTCGCGAACGTCTTCCTTCTGCTGCTTCAGACGCCGCTTGGGTTGCCGTACGCCCTTGGCCTGCAAGTCCTTACGGGGACCACGCGTCGGCCGTGCGGACTGCGACCGCCGTGCCCGCGGGGATTCACCGCGGCTCACCTGGGTGCACCTGGCGGCGCGACGACCGCGGGCCCGGGCAGGGCGCCGGCCGGAGCGCCGGGGGCCACCGGTTGAGCCGGCGCCGCCGGACGGCCCAACTGCAGCGGGACCGGAATCTCGGCGGGTAACGGCACGGGCACCTGGCCAGGAGCCGGAATGGGCAGCCCGCCCAGGGGAATCGGCACCTCGGCCGGGGCTGGGGCGGTCGCGGGTCCGGCCGGCACGGGCAATCCCGGTGTCGGCAACCCCGGCAGCACACCGGGTGTGCGTCCGGTGATCGGGCCGGTTGCCGGTGCAGGGGGTATGCCGGGCAATGCACCCGTCGCCGGTCCGCCTGGCATGCCGGGCAGCGTACCCGTCACCGGCAGCCCGGGGGCGGCAGGCGCGCCGGGCGCGGGGGGCACCACGGGCGGCAGGTGTTGGCCCCCGACCGTCGACGCACCGTCGGGGGCGCGCAGCAGCGCTTCGGGTCCGGACCTGGCCGGGGTGGGGCCGCCGGGGGCCGGCTCGATCCGGGTCGAGACCTCCGGGGGCGCGGCCGGCGGCTTGGGAGGCTGCGGAACTTCGTCGGGAAGCTTGTTGTTCAGCGGCGGCGGCGGAACGCCGTCGGCCGGCTTGGGTGTGCCGACCACCACCCAATTCCCGGACGGGTCCTGGACCAGGTGCGCGGTGTCCCTGCTGGGGATCATGCCCTGCTTGCGGGCCGCCTCCGCCAGGGCCGGGGCGGCCTCGGCCTCCCGCACGTCGCGCTCCAGCGCTTCCTTCTGCTGCTGCAGCAACCGGGTCCGCTCCCTGGCGTGGCTCAACTTGTAGGAGCGCTCAGCGGAGTCGGTGGACAGCCAGAGCGTCAGCCCGAGGCCGATGCCCAACGCACCGATGATCAGCACGACGAACGGCACCTTGCTGGCCAACGTCCGCGGCCGCAGGTCGATCGATGCCAGGCGGGTGGCCAGCCGCTCGGTCAAGCGGGGACGAACCACCTTGGGCGCTTTGGCTTTCCGTGCCTTGGCCCGCGCCTTGGCCTGGCTGGCGTTCTTGGGCCGCGCCTGCCGCTCGACCGGCCGGGCGATGGGACTGGTCTGCGGTCCGTGCTTGGGCGCGCGGGCTTCGCGGGCGGGCGCAGAGGTCCGGCCGCTGCGAGTGCGCCGCGCCGAGCCGGAATCGGCCGCGGGCCGGCTGCTCCGCCGGGCAGAACCGTCGCGTCCGCCCCGACGGTCGCTGCCGGCGCGCCGTTTCGACGCCTGCCGTTCTGCTCTCATGCGTGGCCCTCCCCGCTAGCCTGCTCTGGTTCCATTCGTTGCAGCGCCCGCAACCGCACTGTGGCACTGCGTGGATTGCGTTCGACCTCGGTCTCGTCGGCGCGTTCGGCGCCGTGCGTCAGAGACCGGAATCTCGGCTGATGGCCGGGCAGCTCCACCGGCAGGTCCACCGGGGTGCGCGACGCGACCGCTTGGGCGAAGAGCCGCTTGACAATCCGGTCTTCCAGGGACTGGTAGGCCATCACCACGATGCGGCCGCCGACGTCCAGGGCGTCCAGCGCGGCCGGGAGCGCGCGGCGCAGCGTGTCCAGTTCGTCGTTGACCGCGACCCGCAGCGCCTGGAACGTGCGCTTGGCCGGATGTCCGCCGGTGCGCCGGGCCGCGGCCGGAATCGCTTCGTACAGCAGGGCTACCAGGTCCGACGTCGACGTGAACGGCTGACGGGCGCGTCGGCGCGCGATGTGCGCGGCGATGCGACGCGCGAACCGCTCCTCGCCGTAGCGGTGCAAGATGGTCGCCAGCTCCGCCTCGTCGTAGGTGTTGACGATGTCGGCGGCGGTCAGCGGCGATGAGGGGTCCATCCGCATGTCCAGCGGGGCGTCCTGGGCGTAGGCGAAGCCCCGCTCCGGGCGATCCAGCTGCATGGACGACACCCCGAGATCGAACAGCATGCCATCCACCGATCCCGTTGCCGCATAACCTGATTCGTCCAGCGCCGCGACGATGCCGTCGTAGCGCGTGTGAACCAACACGACCCGGTCGGCAAAGCGCGCCAGCCGGCCCCGGGCGATGTCCAGCGCGCCCGGATCGCGGTCGAGTCCGATCAGCCGCAGCCCCGGCAGGTCGGTGAGGAACCGTTCCGCATGCCCGCCCGCACCCAGGGTGGCATCGAGCAGCGTCGCACCCGAACCGTCAGGGTGATGACGGGTCAGCGCGGGGGTGAGCAGTTCGACGCAGCGTTCCAGGAGGACGGGGACATGCCCGAAGTCGTCGGAACCCGGATTCTCAGCCACAGCAACGCCTCCACGGATCTGCCGGCACCCGTCGGCCACCCGGGCCTGGATGCCACGGGTCCTCGCGCCGCTTCGGGTGTGTGCCGCCCGGACGGGCCTTACCAGGTGCTCGGGAAAATGGGCAGCCCCTGCATCGAGGTCTCTGACCGAAGTCGCGAACCTGGCGTTGGGGAAGTACGCCAGGGTCGGTTCGGGCAGAGGCCACGTTGCACGGGCATGCGCCTCAGATGATGTCGCCGAGTGCTTCATCGCTGGCCGCGGAGAAGTTCTCTTCGTGGGTCTGCTGGTAGTCCTGCCAGGCCTGCGCATCCCAGATCTCCAGGTTGTCGATCGCGCCGATGACCACGCAGTCTTTCGAAAGGTTGGCGTAGCGCCGGTGATCGGCCGACAACGTGATCCGGCCCTGCGCGTCGGGATGCTGCTCGTCGGTGCCGGCCGCGAGGTTGCGGAGAAACGCCCGGGCTTCGGGGTTGCTGCGCGAAGCCTTGCTCGCCCGGCGTGCCAACTGCTCGAATTCCGCCCGTGGGTAGACGGCGAGGCTGTGGTCCTGGCTCTTGGTGACCATCAACCCCCCTGCCAACGCGTCGCGGAACTTGGCGGGCAGCGTCAGCCGCCCCTTGTCGTCGAGTTTGGGCGTGTAGGTGCCGAGAAACACCAGCTCACCTCCCCTTTGGGATCACCCAAACACTGCAGCCACCATACCCCACAATCCCCCACTCTGCCCCATTCTTGAGGTGTCGTCGTGGCGTTTTCGGAGTTATCCGTCGTCAGCGCGCCATCAGAGCGTCATATGGGGTGTGTCGAGGGCACGCGGGAGCGTATTTCGGGGTGTCAGGAGGAACGCGGTTACCAGGGGAAACGTGCCCAGTGGGGCGTAGTGGGGAACTCTAGTGGGGCGCGGTGGGGCATCAACGCCGCGACGCGCCTCGGTTAGGGCTCGATTGAGCCGCAAAACGGCATCGACGGTTGGTCAGGCGCGGACGCTCGACATACCGGCCAGGAAAAACAAATCGGGGCAGCCGATGGCTACCCCGAATGCACGGACACTTCTAGCCGTCGAAGCGGCGGCGGAACCGATCCTCCATGCGGCTGGTGAACGAGCCCCCGCTCTTGTTGCGGCGCTGACGCAGCGACGTGGCAGCCGGCCCGGAATGATCGGCCCTGCCCGACAAGCGGGGACCGGTGATCGCGAAGATCACCCCGCCGAACATGACGATGAACCCGAAGACGCTGAGAATCGGGAAGTTTCCGATCATCGTTGCCTTGAACGCCACCCCGGAGACCAGCATCGCCAAACCGATGACGAACAGCGCCACGCCCTGCAGCCGGCGACGGGCAGTGGGTGCACGAAACCCTCCGCCGCGCACACTCGACGCGAATTTGGGGTCCTCGGCATAGAGCGCGCTCTCGATCTGATCGAGCATCCGCTGCTCATGATCGGAGAGTGGCATTCGTCCCTCCTTGCCGACGGTGTGGCACGTGAATATCGGTAACACGCGGATGCCCGTTGCGGGGGCACTAATTGAATGATACGAGGTCAATCTGCCCCATACCACTGGTTCGCCGCCGATTCTATCCCGCCCGCCGTCCGGCGCTCCGCCAGACCGGAACGGCCGTGCGGTACAACCGGCTTCCCGAACCAGGACGGTTCGCCGGTCCGGTGCCTCGACCACCCGTCCCGCCGTCGCACACAGGTCCGATAATGGGCAATACGGGCAGGGTCCGCAGTGACCGCACGATGCCGAGGCGCCCCACGAGCTGCACGACCGATGAGGAGGAGACCGCGAGTTGGCGATAGTCCTCATCGATTTGCTCCCCAACGACATGGAGCGTCGCCTCGGCGATGCCCTGGCGGTGTATGTCGATGCGATGCGCTACCCACGGGGCACCGAGAACCAGCGCGCCGCGATGTGGCTCGAACACATCCGGCGACGGGGCTGGCAGGGCGCCGGCGTCGTCGAAACCCGGCAAGCCGAAGACGCAGGCGCACAACTGCCCTCGGCGGATGACTTGGCCAGCGCACCGCTGCTCGGTGTGGCCTACGGCTATCCCGGCGCGCCCGGGCAATGGTGGCAGCAGCAGGTCGTGCTGGGCATGCAGCGGGGAGGCTCCCCGCCCCAGGAGATATCCCGGCTGATGGAAAGCTACTTCGAGTTGACCGAGCTGCACATCCATCCACGCGCCCAGGGCCGCGGTCTCGGCGAGGCGTTGGCGCGACGGCTCCTGGCCGGTCGCGCCGAGCAGAATGTGCTGCTCTCCACGCCGGAAACCAACGGCGAAGCCAACCGCGCCTGGCGGTTGTACCGACGCCTGGGCTTCACCGACGTCATCCGCGGATACCACTTCGCCGGCGACCCGCGGGCATTTGCGATCCTGGGCCGCAAGCTACCTCTCTGACACCCGAAGTCGGCACACATCGGAAGACTCCATTAAGTGGCACATCGGATCTGGCACGATGACCTGGTGCGAGCCAGCTCTCCCCCGTCCCGCAGCCGAGGATCCCGAGCGTCTCGGGCTCGGCGGCGCCGCCTGACGGCCATCGCGATGTTGCTGCTGCTGGTGCCGCTGGCCACCGGATGCCTGCGGGTCAGGGCCTCGCTCACCATCTCGCCCGACGACCTGGTGTCCGGCGAGATCGTCGCCGCCGCCAAACCCAAGACCTCCAAAGACACCGGTCCGCAACTGGACAGCAACAACCTGCCGTTCAGCCAGAAGGTGGCGGTGTCGAACTACGACAGCGACGGTTACGTCGGCTCCCAGGCGGTGTTCTCCGATCTGACATTCGCGGAGTTGCCGCAGCTGGCCAACATGAACTCCGATGCCTCGGGCGTCAACCTGACGCTGCGTCGCAACGGCAACCTGGTGATCCTCGAGGGCCGGGCGGACCTGACCTCGCTGACCGACCCCGAAGCCGACGTGGAGCTAACCGTGGCCTTCCCCGGAGTGGTGACCTCGACCAACGGCGACCGGGTCGAACCGGACGTGGTGGCCTGGAAGGTCAAACCGGGCGTGGTGACCACGATGACCGCCCAGGCGCGCTACACCGACCCCAACACCCGGTCCTTCACCGGCGCGGTGGTGTGGCTGTGCATCGCGTCGTTCGCGGCCGCGGGCGTGGTGGGGCTCCTGGCCTGGGTCAGCCGGGACCGATCACCGCGCGTGACCGCGCCGCGCGACCAACCACCGCCTGGCTAGCTGTACTGCCCGGCCGGCGACCAGTAAGCGAGCATCTCCGCGAACGTCTGGAAGGCCGGCCCGGAATTCCCGTAGGTCGCCTCGAGATGGATGCTCAGCGGGAAGCCGAGCTCGGCGACCCCGTCGACGATGCGTTTGTAGAGGTCGACCATCTGCTGGCGCTTCTGCGCCGGTTCGCCGGCGGCCAGCTTCTTGACGAACTCCTGCTCGTCGGCCACCGCCGGATTGCCCGGGTCCTGAATCAGCCAGTTGATCAGTCCGACCCGGCTCTCCATCTTCGGGACGAAACCGAACGACAGCAGGATCTCCGGCCGGTGGTCGGTCTTGTCGGCGAAGTCGCTGAGGAAACCCACGATCGCGTCGGAGTACAACAGCTGGGTCATGCCGTAGGTGGCGCCCTGGTCGCACTTGAAGTTGAACCGGCCGTGTTCGCCGTCCCGGGTCGGGATCAGGATCACGCCGCGGTTGGTCACCAGCTCGCGGTAGATCGACAGGGCGTCGGTGGGTGCCACGCCGGAACCCTCGCCGTCGTTCATGGTGCGCGGCACGCCAACGAAGACGACGCCTTCCATGCCGGCCGACGTCAGCTCGGTCAGCCGGGCGCGTAGCGACGACTCGTCCATGAACGCGGTGACCTGCGTGCACAAGCCCTTGATGCCCGGCAGTTCCGGCTTGACGATCGACCAGAAGTCGAGCACGTCCAGCTTGGGCTTCATCTGAATGGGACGGTCGTCGTCCTCGGCGATGATCCCCGGAATCATCACGTGCCGGATCCGGCCGTCGAGGCCGGACTCGGCGGAATTCCGCACCACTTTCCGCGCCTCTTCGAGTGCCCGCTCCCGACCTTCGTCGGCGTTCGGCGGCACCAGCTCGAGCGCAATGGTGTTGAGGGTCACGCGGCTGCTCTCCATCTGACGACTCCCGGGGGGCGCCCGGTGGGCCGCGCGGATTCCGCGCAAGCCCCAGGGCACCCGCCAGCATAGGGGCGGGTTAGTGAGGCAGACGAAGCAACTGGGCCCAGCGGTCCGGGTCACATGCGGGGCGGCACGGGTGCGGCGGCGAATACACTGGTCGGGCCTGGAACACCCAGCCAGCCGAGCAGAAAGGGGTGCCGCGCTGAGCCTAGGAGCTTCAGAAGCAGCGGCAACCGTCGAGTTGACCGGCGCCATCACCGATCAATTGCGGCGGTACATGCATGACCGGCGCACCGAGGCGGCGTACATCGGTGACGACTACGGCGATCTGATCGCCGCGCTGGAAGATTTCGTGCTCAACGGTGGCAAGCGGCTACGGCCCTTGTTCGCCTATTGGGGCTGGCGCGCAGTGACGTCCGAAGCCCCCGACGAGCAAGTGCTGCTGCTCTTTTCCGCGCTCGAGCTGCTGCACGCCTGCGCCCTCGTGCACGACGACGTGATCGACGACTCCTCGACCCGCCGGGGCCGCCCGACCACGCACGTGCAGTTCGCGAAGCTGCATCGCGACCGGCGCTGGCAGGGGTCGCCGGAGCAATTCGGCATGTCGGCCGCCATCCTGCTCGGTGATCTCGCGCTGGCGTGGGCCGACGACATCGTCTTCGGCGTGGAGTTGGCGCCCCAGGCCCAAAGGCGGGTGCGGCGGGTGTGGGCCAACATCCGCACCGAGGTGCTCGGCGGCCAGTACCTCGACATCGTCGCCGAGGCCAGCGCGGCCGCCTCGATCGCTTCGGCGATGAACGTCGACACCTTCAAAACCGCCTGCTACACCGTGTCCCGGCCGCTGCAGCTCGGGGCGGCCGCCGCGGCCGACCGGCCCGACGTCCACGACGTCTTCAGCCAGTTCGGGACGGACCTGGGGGTGGCGTTCCAGCTGCGCGACGACGTCCTCGGGGTTTTCGGTGACCCCGCGGTCACCGGTAAGCCGTCCGGGGACGATCTGCGATCGGGCAAGCGCACGGTGCTGCTGGCCGAGGCGGTGGAATTGGCGGAGAAGTCAGACCCCGTGGCGGCCAACCTGTTACGGACCTCGGTCGGGGCCCGACTGACCGACGCGCAGGTGGATCGGCTGCGCGATGTCATCGAGGCGGTGGGTGCCCTGGCGGCGGCCGAACAACGGATCGCCGCGCTGACCCAGCGGGCGCTTGCCACGCTGGCGGCCGCTCCCATCAACACCGCGGCCAAAGCCGGGCTGTCCGAATTGGCCAAGCTGGCCACGAACCGGTCGGCCTGAACCGATGACGACGCCCACGGACACCCCGGCAGCGGATTCGCCGGCCGCCAAACCCCCTCGCGGCGAATGGTTTTCACAGCTGAAGTCGTTCGTCGCCGCGCGCGACTCCGGACCGGCGAAGCTGGGCCTGCTGGGATCGGTGCTGATCACCCTGGGCGGCCTGGGCGCGGGCAGCACCCGCCAGCACGACCCGCTGCTCGAGTCGATGCACATGTCCTGGTTGCGTTTTGGCCACGGCCTCGTGCTGTCGTCGATCGTGTTGTGGATCGGCGTCGGCCTGATGCTGATCGCGTGGCTGGCCCTGGGCCGCCGGGTGCTGGCCGGCGCGGCGAGCGAATTCGTCATGAAAGCCACCACGGGCTTCTGGCTGGCGCCGCTGCTGGTGTCGGTGCCCGTCTTCAGCCGAGACACCTACTCGTATCTGGCGCAGGGTGCGCTGCTGCGCGACGGCCTGGACCCGTACGCGGTCGGTCCCGTCGCCAACCCGAACAGCCTGCTGGACAACGTCAGTCCCATCTGGTCGATCACGACCGCGCCCTACGGCCCGGTGTTCATCCTGGTGGCGAAGGTCATCACCATCATCGTGGGCAACAACGTGGTGGCGGGCACCGCGTTGCTGCGGCTGTGCATGCTGCCCGGCCTGATGCTGTTGGTCTGGGCGACGCCCCGGGTGGCGCGCCACCTGGGCGCCGACGGTTCGACGGCGCTGTGGATCTGTGTGCTCAACCCCCTGGTGCTCATTCATCTGATGGGCGGGGTGCACAACGAGATGCTGATGGTGGGCTTGATGACCGCCGGTGTCGCGCTGACGTTCGCCGGCCGCCACGTCGCGGGCATCACGCTGATCACGGTCGCCATCGCGGTCAAAGCCACCGCCGGCATCGCGCTGCCGTTCTTGGTGTGGGTGTGGATGCGGCACCTGCGTGATCGGCGGGGATACCGTTCGGTGCCAGCGTTTTTCGCCGCGACAGCGTTATCGCTGTTGATCTTCGTCGTGGTCTTCGCGGTCCTGTCCGCGGTGGCCGGCGTCGGCCTGGGCTGGCTGACCGCGCTGGCCGGATCGGTGAAGATCATCAATTGGCTGACGGTGCCGACCGCGGCCGCCAACCTGATCCACGCGATCGGCAGCGGGTTCTTCCCGGTGAGCTTCTATCCGATCCTTCGCGTCACCCGGCTGGTCGGCATCGCGGTCATCGCGGTTTCGCTGCCGCTGTTGTGGTGGCGGTTCCGCCGCGACGACCGGGCCGCGCAGACCGGCATCGCATGGTCGATGCTGATCGTGGTGCTGTTCGTGCCGGCGGCCCTGCCCTGGTACTACTCATGGCCGCTGGCGATCGTCGCCCCACTGGCGCAGTCCCGGCGGGCTGTCGCAATCATCGGCGGCTTGTCGACCTGGGTGATGGTGATCTTCAAACCCGATGGCTCACATGGCATGTACTCGTGGCTGCACTTTTCGCTGGCCACCGCCTGCGCGCTGATCGCCTGGTACAGCCTGTACCGAGCTCCCGCACCGCAAGCCGAAGGTGCCGACGTCGCCGTTGAATGAGAGCGGGCTCAGCAGGCCATCGCTTGCGCCCGGCGCACGACTTCGCGCGCCTGGTGGGCGTGCAGGGCGTCGACGGGGCGGGCGTTGTTCAGGGCGTCCCGGCTGCCGTCGCGGGTGACCGTCAGCGAGGGGTCCCTGGTGAACAACCAGCGCACGATTTCGGTGTCGTGATAGCCGCCGTCGTGCAGGATGGTCAACAAACCCGGCAGGCTTTTGACCACCTCACCGGATTTGGTGAAGAACAGCTGCGGAACCACCAGGCCCTCGTCGCGCCGGACCGCAACCAGATGCCCGTCCCGGAGTTGCTGATGCACCTTGGTGACCGGCACCCCCATCAATTCGGCGACCCGCTTCAAGTCGTAGATCGGCTCGTCGGGTTCTAGCACATCGTCGCCGGCAGGAATACTGCTCATCCGGGCAAGTGTATGCCTAGATGCCGACCTTGAGTCCGTGTTCTGCCGGGCAATCCCGTTAGCGCACTTACGATGGCCCCGTGGCCAAAGCCGAACCGCCCGGCCCCTCCCCGCGAGCGGGCGGGACCCCCGCCTCGCGCCGGGCCGCCCCGCATCGTCACCGACCCGAAGCCGGGTCGGTCGATCCGTTGGACAACGCTTTGCTGGACGGCCGCTACCGGGTTCAGTCCCGGATCGCCAGCGGCGGCACGTCGACGGTGTACCGCGGCCTGGACACCCGGCTGGACCGCCCCGTCGCGGTGAAGGTGATGGATTCCCGCTACGCTGGCGACGCGCAATTCCTGACGCGGTTCCAGCGCGAGGCCCAAACAGTCGCCCGGCTCAAGGATCCCGGGCTGGTAGCGGTCTACGACCAGGGCCTGGACGCCCGGCATCCGTTTCTGGTGATGGAGCTCATCGAGGGCGGCACGCTGCGTGAGCTGCTGGGGGAACGCGGACCCATGCCGCCGTATGCCGTGGCGGCGGT